>PUNN01000114.1 GCA_003552605.1 Phycisphaeraceae bacterium | reverse complement strand
TGTGCATGACCCCGAGCCGCCGCCGATGGACTACGCCCTTGCCGACATTGCCAATGTCACGCTCCTGCCGCACATTGCCTCACGCACCCACGAGGCGATGGAGAACATGAGCTGGGTCGTGCGGGACGTGTGGGCCATGCTCGAAGGCCGTGCGCCCGAGCATCCGGCCTGAGGCGTCTGCTGTCCTGGCGCGAGAGGTAGGTAAACGCAGCGGTTCATCCGCTCAGTCCGCCGGGCCGGCGGGGTCTGGGCCTGGCATCTTTGGACTGGTCATCGGCGTTGCCTTGGGAACCTGCGGGTTGAGGGCGCGACGGCCGGGTTGCTGGCTCGGACTTTTCGGCCGCATCCGCGTCCGCGTCTTGCGGCTGGGCCGACTCGCGGCGCTCGGCCCCGCGGCTGTCGCGGTTGCGATGGGCTCCGTGATCCCGGTCGCCGCCGGCGGGATCGTTGACTGGTACGAGGCGTTTATCCTCCTCACCATCCGGCCAGTTGGGCTCGGGCCGCCTCGCCATTTCATCCCGGTCGGGCGCGGTGTCGAGGTCGGTGTGGTTGACCTTGTTGTACAACTCGATCGAAGCGGCCTTGCTGAGCTGGGCCGGCACGCGGGCCCGGAAGATGCCGCGGCTGGGGTTGTACCAGAAGCCGGCCTGCATGGCCGACTCGACGATGGGGTCGGGCGGGTGTTCAGCGCGGTCGCCTTCAGGGGCCACATCGATCCATGGATGTTCCGCCGGCAGCAGGTTATTGGTCGGCAGCCCGCTGGGGAACCAACGGGGGGAGATGGCGCGAGGGAAGCCGTCATCCCCGTCGATGGCCTGTCTCATGGCCGCCTCGTAGCGCATGCCTTCACTCAATTGGGCAAGGGCATCGTGAACGCGCGCGATACGCTGCTGCTCGGTGTGGCGCTCGTGCTGAACCCATACCACCGCGCCGAGCAGGGCGGCGAGCATGAGCAGAATCAACACGTCAAACACGAGCCTCATGGGTTCTCACTCCGCCAGGTGGGCCGGGTGCCGGGGGCTGGGTGCCGCGTTGGCGGTGGCCGTGCTCTGGGGTCTCGAGCCTGCCGCCCCGGTACCTGGCCGTCTCGGCATTACGCCACTGCATTGCGATCCGCTCCGGGGTTTTCGGCCTGTTAAGGCGGGTGGATAAGGCGAAATGGGGCAGATAACCCGCCGCCACGGAAGCAGCTTCCATCTGCGACGTCTGTGCGGTTGATGGGGGGGCGTGCGCCAAGCGAGGAACCAGGGTGGGCGTAAATATAAAAATGTAAAAGGTCAGGAGCATATTTGCTGCCATGCCGGGCAGGCTGGCGCGGTACCATCATGCGTTATGGCAAGGTCAAAGGCCGCCGCGGGGTGCTCGTCCCTTGTGGCGTTGAATCATCGGATCGTTGAATGTGACCGCTGCCCCCGGTTGCGGGATTACTGTGCCCGGGTGGCGCGGGAGAAACGCGTGGCGTACCGGGATTGGACCTATCACGGCCGCCCGGTGCCGAGCTTTCTGCCAACCTGTGGGCCCGCAGGCGCTTACCGCGATGGTGCGGCGATGACGCCGGAGGCGGCCCGGCTGTTGATCGTCGGGCTCGCACCCGCGGCCCACGGGGCCAACCGCACGGGCCGGATGTTCACCGGCGATCGGTCCGGGGATTTCCTCTACGCGGCGTTGTACGAGACAGGCTTTGCCACGCAGCCGCAGAGCACCGCCGCCGATGATGGGCTCGAGTTGGTCGACTGCATCATCACCGCAGCGGTGCATTGCGCCCCACCGGCCAACAAGCCCACACGGGAGGAACTGGCCGCCTGCGCCGGCTGGCTCAGCCTGACCCTGGACGGCATCACAAGGTTGAAGGCGGTGGTGTGCCTCGGGCGGATCGCATTCGATGCGATGGTGGCCGAGTATCGGCAACGCGGCTGGATCGGCACCGGCCGTGGGACCACGCCATGGTTCGCCCACGGTGCGGTGCATTTCGATCCAGCCGCGGGGCCGGCAGGCGGCGGCGGGGTTCCCGCACTGATCGGGTGCTATCACCCGAGTCAGCAGAATACCTTCACCGGCCGGCTGACCATGCCCATGCTGGTGGAGGTGTTCGCCTCGGCTCGGCGGATCATTGAGGGGGCGTGACCGCGTGACCGCGCCGCTGCCGCGACGGTCTTTGTCCCGGGGGGGCGGGGCGAATATCCTTTCCGGTCTATGAACAAGTACGACCCCGCCACGATCGAGTCCCGCTGGCAGGCCCGCTGGGAGCAGGACCGCACCTTCAAAGCGCCCAATCCCGGCGACCCCGGCTTCGATCCGGACAAGCCCAAGTTCTATGTCCTGGACATGTTCCCCTACCCGTCGGGTGTGGGGCTGCACGTGGGGCATCCGCTCGGTTACATCGCCACGGATATCGTCGCCCGCTACAAGCGGATGCGGGGATTCAACGTCCTGCACCCGATGGGCTACGATGCCTTCGGCCTGCCCGCTGAGCAGTTTGCCGTGGAACACGGCGTCCACCCGCGTGTGACCACCGAGCAGAACATCGCCAACATGACGCGGCAGCTCAAGCGGCTCGGCCTCAGCTACGACTGGGACCGCTGCTTCGCCACGACCGACCCGGGCTACTACAAGTGGACGCAGTGGATTTTCCTCCAGCTCTACGGGGCGTGGTTCGACCCGGCAAGTGATCATGCGCGGCCGATTCATGAACTGATCGCCGATCTTGACAACGACAACCTCTACATCGGGCCGGATGGTGAACTGGTCTCGCCCTATGCCGAAGGGTTCGAGGGCATCGGCGGCGTGCCCGCCGGCTGCCGGCGCTACTGCGAGATGACGCGGCGGGAGCAGCGGGAGTTGATCGACAGTTATCGACTGGCCTACATCGATGAGGTGGCGGTCAACTGGTGCCCGGCGCTGGGGACGGTGCTTGCCAATGAAGAGGTCACCAATGAGGGCCGCAGCGAGCGTGGCAACTATCCCGTCTACCAAAGGCCGCTGCGCCAGTGGATGCTTCGGATCACAGCCTATGCCGAGAGGCTGCTTCGCGACCTTGACCTTGTGAAATGGCCGGAATCGATCAAGCTGCTTCAGCGCAACTGGATCGGCCGTTCGGAAGGAACGGAAGTCCAGTTCAGCATGGATCACAGCCCGCATGCGATCGAGGTATTCACCACCCGACCGGACACGCTTTTCGGCGCGACGTACATGGTCCTGGCGCCCGAGCATCGGCTGGTCGACCGGATTACCACTCCGCAACAGCGCGAGGCGGTCGATGCCTATAAGAAGCAGGCGGCCGGCCGTACCGAGGTCGATCGCACGGCCGATGCCCGGAAGAAGACGGGCGTGTTCACCGGTGCTTATGCCATCAACCCGGTCAACGGCTGGAAGATTCCGGTCTGGATCGCCGACTACGTGCTGACCGGTTACGGCACGGGGGCGATCATGGCGGTTCCGGCCCACGATCAGCGGGACTTCGAGTTCGCCACCACGTTCGACCTGCCGATCGTGGCGGTGGTGGAGCCGCCGGAGGAATGGTTCGAACAGCGTGCCAGCGCCGTGGAGGCGTTGCAGGGGCTCGATCTCGACTCGCTTCGCAAACGCTACGCCGAGAACCCGGCTGTTTTCGGTCAGGCGTGGGAAGGCGAAGGTTACGGCATGAACTCGGCCAACGCCGACACCTCGCTCGATGCCCTGCCCACTGAACGCGCCAAGCGCCGCATCACGCAATGGCTCGAGGAGCAGGGGCTCGGCCGCGGGCAGGTGCAGTACAAGCTGCGCGACTGGCTGTTCAGCCGGCAGCGGTACTGGGGTGAGCCGTTCCCCATTCTCCACGGTGAAGATGGCGAAGTGCGGCCGGTCCCGGAAGATCAGCTCCCGGTCGAGCTGCCGGATATGGAGGATTTCCGGCCCGAGGCGAGCGATGATCCGGATACCCCGCCCAGGCCACCGCTGTCGCGGGCGCCGCAAAGCTGGCGGATCGTCGAGCTCGATGGCAAGCGCTACACGCGCGAGCTGAACACGATGCCGCAATGGGCCGGCTCGTGCTGGTATTACCTGCGTTTTACCGACCCGAACAACGAGCAACGCTTTGCCGGGCGGCAGGCCGAGCGTTACTGGATGCTCAGCCACCGTGCTGATGGGACCGAGCACCGCGGCGGGGTGGATCTCTACGTGGGCGGTGTTGAGCACGCGGTGCTGCATCTGCTGTATGCCCGGTTCTGGCACAAGGTGCTTTACGATCTCGGCCATGTCGCCACGCCCGAGCCGTTCGGCCGGTTGTTCAACCAGGGTTACATCCAGGCCTACTACTACGAGGATGATCGCGGCGTGCGCGTGCCGGCCGAGGAGGTGGTCGACGCCCAGGGCCGGCCGGCGATGGAAGTGCAGGATGAGGATGTCGAGTTCTTCCACGAGGGAAGGCCGGTCAGGCGGCTCTACGGCAAGATGGGCAAGTCGCTGAAAAACGCGATCACGCCGGACCACATCTGCGACCAGTACGGCTGCGACACGCTGCGGCTGTACGAGATGTACATGGGCCCGCTCGATCAGAGCAAGCTGTGGAATGTCCGCGACATCATCGGCGTGCATCGCTTCCTTCAGCGATTGTGGCGAAACTTCGTCAACGAGCAGACCGGTGAACTGCGCGTGGTCGATTCCGAGCCGCCCGAGGCGCTGCGGCGACTGCTGCATCACACGATCCAGCGTGTGACCACTGCGATGAACACGATGGCGTTCAACGTGGCGATCGCAGCGCTGATCGAGTTGAACAACGCCCTTGTCAATCGCGAGACGCTCGAGCGCGAGATCGCCGAGCCGATGGTGCTCCTGCTGAGCCCGATGGCGCCGCACGTGGCCGAAGAACTCTGGCAGCGGCTCGGGCATGAGCCGTCACTGGCCTGTGCCCCCTGGCCGGAGTACGACCCGGCCATGCTCGAGCAGGAGTCGGTCGAACTGCCGGTGCAGATCAACGGGAAGGTGCGTGGCCGCATCCGCGTGCCTGCCGATGCCGATGACAAGGCCATCGAACAGGCGGCCATGAACGATGAGAAGGTCGCCGCGAGCCTCAACGGCCGCGAGGTGAAAAAGTGCATCGTGATCAGAAAGAGAATGGTCAACCTTGTTGTCCCCGAAGACGGGTGACACCGACTGCGCCGTCCATGCGGCTGCGCGGCACAGCGGCTGAAGCGGCGTGATTGCCGATGAGCCGTTCCCGGCCGCCGCCTGCCGACTGAAGGGAGCACGCCCCCGTGATCCTCATCATCGACAACTATGACAGCTTCACCTACAACCTCGTGCAGCGCATCGGTGAGATGGACCGGTCGCGGGAGTTGAAGGTGGTGCGTAATGACAAGATCACCGTGGACGAGGCGGTGGCGATGAACCCGCAGCACGTGATCGTCTCGCCCGGCCCCTGCACGCCGCGGGAGGCGGGGGTGAGCGTGGACCTCGTGCAGCGGCTCGCCGGCCGCGTGCCGCTGCTCGGTGTCTGCCTCGGCCATCAAAGCATCGGCGCGGCCTTCGGCATGACGGTGGACCGCAACTACCGTTTGATGCACGGCAAGACTTCCGTGATTCAGCATGATGGCCGGACAATCTTCGACCGACTGGCCAACCCCTTTGTCGCCACGCGCTATCACAGCCTGGTCATCGTGCCCGACAGCTTCGACCATGAGCGCTTCGAGGTGTCGGCGTGGACCGATGAGGGGGAGATCATGGCCCTGCGAGTCCGGCCGAACGTGCTTGACGGGCCGGCCCCGCTGGAAGGGGTCCAATTCCATCCCGAGAGCTTCCTCACCCATGAAGGCCCGCACCTGCTTGCCAACTTCCTCGGCCTGCCGGCCCCCGAATCGGCCGCGACCGCATAGCCGGTGGCCCGTTGAGACATCACGGTGACACGCATGCGGCGAACCCCCCCTTCCACAGACCGCCACGTCCACCGGTCGCGCAACACTTCTCGCGGGGGTCAACCCTTCCTCCTCCGATGGGGATGAGGTTATGCATTTTCAGGATCAACCGCCGATCGAGATTGATTCACAGATTGACGCAGACGAAGCCGGCATTGTGCATGCTTGACCCGGCTTCCGCTTCTGCCCCGGCCATTCAAGGCAGGCGCCCGGTGCGGCGTTCCGCACGCTGGTATCAGTGCGGGCCTTTCACCGCAAAGAGGAGCGCGGCGGAATCAGGCCCACCCGGCCGCAGCGGCCGGCATCTGCGGCCACAGCGCATGACAGCGCCCCGCGATTGTCCGCGGGGCGCTGCCGTACGCGTTCATCTTATCGGCGGATACCCAAGCCCCGTCCGCGCCTCCTGGCGGGCCGGTCGCCTGACCGGGATGACCGGCTCGGCGGGGCAACTGCTTTTGTGCTGTGCTTAACGACCCTCACGCGCCAACAGAACCTGGTTCTGCGAAGCCCTCAGCTTCTCCTG
>PUNN01000201.1 GCA_003552605.1 Phycisphaeraceae bacterium | reverse complement strand
TGCGGCCCCCAGGGTTCAGGACGCCCCGAGCGCCTTGCGGCCTCGCATGGCAATCGGGCTGAAGACAGCCCGCTGACCATGCCACCCCCCTGCTTCTACGTAACAGGGGATCCGCGAGAAGTGTCATGCATCCGTGTCCCGTTGGACCAGCCGCGGCGGTGGGGGGCTCGGCTGGACGGCGGTATGGAATCGACGGCCAACGCGGAGACAGGAATGTCCCGTTGATGCGTTACCAGCCGACGTCTTCCGCCCGGACTTGCGGTTCTTGGTGTTGTGCCGTCACGTTTCTGCCTCGACGCATGCTGTCGGGGCACCGTGTATGCAATGGGGTTGCGTTGATTCGCAGTATTCGCGATGTGAAGGATGGGGGTCCTGGAAGAAGTGCGCTTCGGCGAGGCTACTTCTGGTCATCGAGCACCTGCGAAAGGCGCTCGGCGTTTCCCTTCAGCCATTGCACCTTTCGCAGGACCATCTCGAGGATGCCCATGCCCTCCATCCGGCCGAAGGTGCCGGTGGCAGCGATGGGGATGGCGGCTTCGGCGATGAGGGCCTCGATCATGAGCCAGGGCACCGTCTGCAACTCTGCCTTCGAGATCATGCAGCCGGGTACCTGGTCATAGGCCTGAAGAAAGGCCCTGAAACGATGCAGGTCAATGTCGTCGGGCCATGCGGCGGGGTCATCGCCGCCGCCGAGAATTGAGAATTGAAGCGCCCCGTTGGCGATGTCAGTCACTCGCTGCTGGAGCCGGGCCGCATCGTAGTCGATCACCGCCACGACCCGCGGGCCGCGGAAGAGCATGTTGCCCGGATGCCAGTCTGAATGCACGATCTGCATCGGCCAGTCGCCGAGGCCGAGTTCGTTGGCGCGGTGGGCCGCTTCGCTGTAGGCGTGGCCGAGTTTCTCGACCAGTTTGCCAGTGGTTTCGGCGTAACGCTCATATTCCGGGTCGAGCCGCGAGAGTGTCTGCGGTATCGATTCGAGCGAATTGGCCACGCTCCGTGAGGCGTGATAGGAGCCGCGGGGGGGTTCGTAGTCGGGCTCGTGGTCGCGCAGCAGCTTGTGGAAAAGGCCAAGCACTTTGCCACTGTCGGCGGTCGCCTCGATCGAGTTGTCGTAGCTCGTTCCCTTGATGAACTCGAAAAGCTCGTAGATGCGCCCCTTGAACTGGAGCATCGAGTTGTTGTCCCGTCGCGTCCCGATCAGATGGGGGATGGGGAACTGCCGCTCGGCGAGGTAGAGTTGGAGGTGGTGGCAGAACGCGACCTTGAACGGGTCATCCTTGCCGCGGGCCCGGCGTTTGAGCAGGTACATGCCCTGCTCGGCCCGGATCAGCACCTTCGGCGCCCGTCGCGAGCCCCGTGGGAACTCCTGGATTGCCTCGATGATGCCGATGTCGTACTGCGACAGGACAATGGCAAGCTCGAAGGTGTCAAAGGTCTCGCGTGTCGAGGAGCCCCCACCGCGGGCGGAGCTGACTGATCCGGTCCCCGCACCCGCTCCTGTGCCTGCGGGAGCCTCCCGGCCACCCAGCCCACTGGACTGGCTGGCGCTCGCGGCGGAGGCGGTCGGCTGGCGCAGCGGCTGATTCATGGTCTGCCCATTATAGTCGGTCGATTCGGGGCCGGTTCATCACGCACGGACCGGTTGCACGGCAGGGGGGCCGTGAGCGGCGGTGCAGCGCCCGCCCCTCGCGACCTTTATGTGACAGACGGGGCACCGTTCATGCCGATGAACCCCTGAATGAGCCGCTGCGTCGCCGACCCGCCGATCCGACCGGCGACGGCGAATTGCCAGCCAAGAGCGCGGGTTGCCGCTGCTCGCGGGCGAGGGTCGGTCCCTTTAGACTGCCACGACGATGCAAAGTGATATCGCCAAGGTCCTGATTGATCGTGAGACCATCGCCGCGCGCATCGCGGCGCTCGCGGCACAGATCACCAGCGACCTTGAGCGCCACGCCGCGGACACGCGGCCCCCCGGCGAGGCCATGGCCCCCGATACGGCATCCACCGACTCGCCGGAGGCTGCGGTACATGGCGCCCTTTCCCGGCCCCGGGAAGAGCAAATGGGCAATCTTGGCAATTCGGGTAAACCGGGTGAAAGCGAGCGGGGGGGCGGCGCGGCGGCTGCCGACACCGGCGGTGGCCCGGTTCTTTCACTCACGTTCGTGCCGGTGCTGACAGGCAGCATCGTCTTCGTGGCCGACCTGATCCGCCACCTGCCGGTCTACATGCAGATTCAGTTGATCAGCATCAGTTCCTACCCCGGCCGCGCCACGAGCAGTCGGGGGGCGACGCTGCGCCAGGACCTTGGCACGTTGCCGGAATTGCTTTGCGGCCGACACGTGCTACTGATTGATGACATCCTCGATTCAGGCCGGACGCTGCGGCTGGCCGTTGACCTGCTGCGCCAGCGTCGGCCGGCGAGCCTTCGCACCTGTGTGTTGCTGCGCAAGCAGCGGCCGGAGGCGATGGCCTGCCCGGTTGACTATGTGTGCTTCGACATTCCGGATGTCTTCGTGGTCGGCTACGGCCTCGACTTCAACGACTACTACCGCAACCTGCCCGAGATCGTCACCCTGCGGCCTGAGGTGGTTCATGGATGAACGCCCCTGTCATCACCATGCGGAGGCGGATCGGCTCGATGAGGAGTGTTTGCGCGCCCGGGCGAGCGCCATGCTGCCCGAGGAACTGCTTCAGAGCGGCGAGATCATCATCCTGCTGGTCAAGCCCTCGATCCTGTTTGTCGTGCTGTCGGGCCTTGGGACGCTGATCGCCCTTGCCGGCCTCACCGCCGCGGCCCTGGCGCTGGCCGAGTACGGCATTCTTCAGATTTCCCGGTTGGATGTGGCGCTGACGGGCATGGCGCTGATCGGTTTGCGGCTGGGCTGGGGGTTTCTCGAGTGGCTCAGCCGGGTGTACGTGCTGACCGACCGGCGGGTGATCCGTGTCAAGGGTGTGCTGCGCATCAGCGTGTTCGAGGCGCCGCTGCGTCGGGTTCAGCACACGGTGACGATGTTCGGCCTGCTCGAGCGCCTCGCAGGCCTCGGCACGATCGGCTTTACCACGGCAGGGACCTATACCATCGAGGCCACCTGGGAAATGCTCGCCCGGCCGCTTGAGGTTCACCGCATCGTCATACAGACGCTCAACCGATACCGGTGACGGGCAGGGCGAACGCATGTGGCGGCCACACCGGCGGGCTGTGTCCGCAGCCGTGTTTCCGGCGGCGGCTGATGGCCATGGTGGGCCACTGAAAAACCGCGTCAGATTGGCCTCCGTGTGGCGCAGCGGGGGTGTCCGCACGTTTTACGTGAACGTAAAATGTTTGCTGGCAAAGCTTTATGGCTAAAGGTTTCCCGTGGCTTGCGACGCCCGCGCCCCTTCACGGCGGTGACTCACGGTTGTAGCAGCACATCCCGCCCCGGCGTCGCGCAAATTTGTAAAAAAAAACGCGATTTTACATGCCCCCCCACACGGATGTGTTATACTGTATGACGATCGGACAGCAGGTCTTGTTCAGGTCCGATGTCTTATCGGGCCGGGCCTGCGACCAGGCAATGGGCTGATTAACAATCAACAGCCCGCAGTAATGAAGGAGGTTTCCCATGGCGAGAGACGCGAAGAAGTGGACGACGATGCTTGTTGGGAGTGTGGCCGCATTGGCGACCACCTCGGTGGTCACGGCCGGTCCCATCTTGGACATCGACCAGTTCGGATGGATGCGCAGTGATAATCCCGACGCCGCCTCTGACGGGTTAGCAATCGCAGCGAGCGGCACATTGAGCGATGGTGATGCGCTCCGCGCGGTGATGAGTTTCGATCTCAGCGAGATCGATCCCGGCGATGTGAACGTGGGAAGACTGGTCTTGACCGTCGATCGCAACGATGCGCATGCCGATCCCGGTGGACGCGCAATCCAGATTCACGAGTTGGACGAGGACATCGCGTTTGAGGAGACGAGCTGGAACGAAGCATCCGAAGGGAACCCTTGGGAGACACCAGGCGGTGATTTCGGTCCGATGTTGGACTCACTCGTCGTCGAGCCCTTCACCGTCGAAGGTGGCGACACACTTACCTTCGAATCCGATGCGCTGCGTGACGCCGCCCAGACTGCTGCCACCGAGCAGCGGTCGCTTAACCTGATCCTGCGATTGCCCGGGTTGGAAGGCGACGGGTTCCATGACCGAGCGATTGTGTGGGTGCAGGGGCCGGAGGGCGATAATCCCGGTCATTTGATCATCCCCGAACCGGCCAGCCTTGCCCTGCTTGGCGCCGGCGGCCTGCTGCTGCTGCGACGTCGCCGCCAGGCGTAAACGTCGCATCAGGGACCATGCATGCAGGGTGTTTGCCCTGCGCAGCTTGAGACACCATTAAGGGTGATCCGCATATCGCCGGGTCACCCTTTTCTGTTGGTTCTGCTGCAGAATCCGTGGGTCGCTGTGGGGAGGTGCTGAAAAACCCGCAGCGTACTGCCTTCCCGTCCCGCCACCGACCGATGGTCATGCGCACCCTACGAACCCGGTAGGTCTCACCAGCACGATTCTGGTCGTGCGAGAACCGAACCCGATGCATCTATGACAACGCCTCAGGACATTATTGCGAGCGCATCGATGCGCTGATCGAGGTCGGGCAGCGGGTATTGTTTGCCGACAGCGCGTCCATGGATGTGTATCGCAAGCAGCGCCATGAAGGCAGTGGTACCTTCTGCGGCCTACGGCATCCTCGAGCGTCGGGTGCGCGGCCAGAGGGAACTGGCCGCGGCCCAGAAGCCGCGTGCCCGGCTGTACGCCGCCTTCCGGGCATTCGTGGAGCATCCCTTCGCGTGGATGGGGGGCGGTGGATTCATGCTCACCCGCTACCGGGGAGTGCGCCGCAACGACCTGGACTTCGCCTTGGTAGCGATCGCCTGCAAAGTTGATAGGAGCCTGTCGATCAAAACGGTACATCGGGAAGCCACATGCGATCGACATGTGGTGATGGGCGGCGGGTTGGTGATTGCCGCGCCGACCCTTTTGCTGATGCAGGTGGTCCGTGGGCCTTACGCGACCTGCTGCTGCGAGATGAGCTTGACGCCGATGGCGTAGCCATCATCGGTCGGCTCGCAGCGCGCTACTCGGCCGTAGAGGTCCATGCCACCGAGTTCCTGCTGCGGTGGGAAGAAGATGCTGATGATGGCGCCGGGCACCAGCGGTTCGGCGCTGAGTGCTCCCACGCCGGTGCGGGAGATGTCCCGCACTTGGAGCCAGCAGATTTTGTTCCGCCGTTCGCCACCGTGGGTGTCGGTGCACAGGGCGGTGACCTGGCGGCGAAGGGGTTTGCGATGGGCGCTGCGCCGTTCGAAGGCGTAGTTGTCGCCCGGTTCCCGTTCGCGAACAAGCTTCAACGTCGTTGCTTGGCTCATGGCCGGCTTCCCTGTCCGATCTGGGGCCACCGTCACGCCGGTCGGACCTTTCGCTATCATTGTCGTCGGTTCCCTGCTTGCTCTGGTTTACCCGCCTTGACTGATCCTGCCGTTCCATCCCGCACCTCTGCCGGCACCGTCTTCCTTGTCGGTGCCGGCCCCGGTGACGAGGGGCTGCTGACCGTCCGTGGCCAGCAGTTGCTTCGGCAGGCCGGGGCAATTCTGTTCGATGCGCTGGTTAACCCGCGTTTATTGGACGTCGCCCCGGCGGAAGCCGAGCGGCTGGATGTGGGCAAACGGGCGGGTAACCACAAGCTCAGCCAGGACGAGATTCACCAACTGCTATATGACAAGGCACAGCAGCATCGCATCGTCGTTCGGCTGAAGGGGGGCGATCCGTACCTGTTCGGCCGCGGGGCCGAGGAGGTGGCTTATCTCGCTGAGCGCGGCGTGCCATGCATCGTCGTCCCCGGTGTGCCCGCAGGCATTGCCGCGCCCGCCTGCGCTGGAATACCCGTGACCTATCGGGGCGTGGCATCGAGCGTGACGTTCATCACCGGGCACGAGGAGCCCGGCCGGGAAAGCAGCGGGCTCGATGCCGCGGCCCTCTCGCGGCTGATCGGGGTCGGGGGCACGGTCTGTTTCTACATGGGGGTGGGGCGGCTGCCGGGTATCGTCGCAGCGCTGCTGGCCGAAGGGACCGACAAGCAGATGCCGAGCGCCGCCGTCCAGTGGGGCACGCTGCCGACGCAGCGGTCCGTGCAAGCACCGCTTGAGCGCATCGTCGAGGCATGCAAGGTGGCGGAGATCGGTGCTCCGGCGATCATCATCATCGGCCGCGCGGCGGGGGTTGAAGCCCCGGGCCTGGACTTTTTCACCAGCCGCCCGCTCTTCGGCCGGTCCATCCTCGTCACACGCACCCGTCAGCAGGCGTCGCAGCTTCGCGAGCGGCTGGAGCAACTCGGCGCAGCGGTGCTTGAAGCGCCCACCATCGAGTTGGCGCCGCCCGCCGATTGGGCGCCG
>PUNN01000011.1 GCA_003552605.1 Phycisphaeraceae bacterium | reverse complement strand
GTTCGCGGCCAGTTCGAGCCGGCGTGGCTCGAGCACACACTCGGGCCGTGGCTGAACTACGCCATCTCCCAGCCGGTCCATTGGCAGGGCCTGCAACTCGCCTGCGGCGCTTCGCTTGGGTTTGCGGTCGAGGATGGCACCGAAGCTGATGCCGAGACGATGCTTCGACATGCGGATATTGCGATGTACAGGGCCAAGGGGGTCAATGCCACGCGGTGCGCAACCTTCTCAGCCGCCATGGAACGTGAACTGCGCGATGGCCTGGAAAGAGAAACCGCCCTCCGCCGCGCCTTGAGCGAAGGTCGGCTGCGCACCTGCTACCAGTCGGTGATTGATCTTCACAGCGGTTGGGTCGCCGGCTTTGAGGCCATGGTGACAGGTGGCGTGCCCCCGCTCCGCGGGGTCAGTTCCACAGCGCTTTTTGAAACCGCGCAGCAGGCCGGGTTGGTGCAACCGCTGTTCGAGGCTCTGCTCGGCGATGCCCTCGACACGCTCCAGCGGTGGCGGACCACATCCAGCGCCTGGGTCTGCCTGCCTGTCAGTGCCGTCCAGCTCGAGGACGCCGGCTTTCGAGCCAACCTCACCGCGCGCATTGCCGCGGCGGGGATCGACCCGGGAGCGGTCGTTCTGGCGGTCTGCGAATCGGCCGTGACTGGCAGCAAGCAGATCGCCAGCGCCCTGCACGACCTGCGCGGGTCGGGCCTTGGGTTGATGCTGGATCGCTTCGGCGCCACGGCCGGGTCGTTGACGGCGCTGCACCGCTGCCCGGTGCAGTGGCTTCGCATTGCACCGCAGTGCCTCGGCGAAGCCGGTGACGACCGGGAACGAGCGACGATCATCGAATCCATGGCGCGGCTCGGGCGCAATCTCGACCTGGTCACGATCGCCGCGGGCGCGAATGAGCCATGGCAGATCGCGACGGTGCAGGCGATGGACTTCGATTGCGTTCAGGGCGAGGCCGTCGGCGGCCCGGTCACTGGTGCCGATGCCGCCGCGCTGCTGAGCCGCCCACCCGGTACCGGGCACCGCGCGGCGTGACGGCTTCCAACATGCACGCCCCCCCCGGTGGACGAAGGTCCGGTCCAAGGCGGACGATGTAGCCTGGGTGGCATGGTCAGCAGCCGTCTTCGGCTGATGGCCATGCCGGGCACCCACGGTCACGGGCCCTCATGGCCATCGGCTGCAGCCCCCGGAAGCCGCTGACGCAGCCAGCCAACCTTTTCTGGCTAAAAAGGGGACCCCGCCACATGTGTCATGCACCCCGTTTGCGCTGAGGTCCGATCCGACCCGGTTGATCGTGGAGGATGGGCTGCGTATCTTATTGGGCCTGCCGGAATTTGGGGGTGTACCAAAGCGGCCAAATGGGGCAGACTGTAAATCTGCTGGCTTATGCCTTCGCTGGTTCGAATCCAGCCGCCCCCACTTGCCCCCCTCCCGGTGACCACGCCCCGCAGCCCATGGCTGCGGGGCGTTGTTTTTGTGGCGTGCCGAGGCGTGTCGGCGGTTGGCCGAGGGCAAGGAGGCAAGACGTAAGATCGCCAATGACAGGAATTTGCTTCTCATGTGAGCTGAGAATCCGCTGATCTGGCCGCTTGGTCATTGCATCGGGCGCAGGGCGTCACTACCATTGGGGGCAACGTGCTTGCACCGTGTTTTCAATGAGGTGCGACATGACCGAGCAGGCCGCGAGTCCCGTTAACGCCCATGTGCTGGTGCTGAACCGGCTGTGGATGGCGGTACGCATCGTGGATGCCCGCCGGGCGTTCTCTCTGCTGTTCCGCGGCTTGGCCGAAGTCATTCATGTGACCGATAAGTCTTATACGGGGCACGACTTCCAGAGTTGGGCGGAACTGTCCGAGGCCCGCGACCGGTTCGAGGACCATGAGTACGACTGGATCCGCACGGTGCGGCTCGACATCGCCGTGCCGAAGGTCATCCGCCTGTTCGGCTACGACCGGCTGCCGAAGCAGGAGGTCAAGCTCAACCGCCGCAACATCTTCGCCCGCGATGCAAATACCTGTCAGTACTGCGGTTTGCGGTATCCCACCTCGGAGTTGAGCCTCGACCATGTCCGCCCGCGCACGCAGGGCGGGGGCAGCACGTGGGCGAACCTCGTCTGCTGTTGTGTCCGCTGCAATGCGCGAAAGGGAGGCCGCACACCCGATCAGGCGAACATGCGGCTGATCCGCAAGCCCATCCGGCCACGGCGGAATCCGGTGGTCACGCTTCGGCTCGGATCGGACAAGTACGCAAGCTGGCAACCCTTCCTCGACAACGCCTACTGGTCGGTCGAACTGAAGTAGGCCGGGGGCAGTCTGTCTTCACTTGCTCCGAGAAAGCGGCATGATGGGGCGGGGCCTCCATCTATTGCATTCTGCCCGTTGCCGACAAATCGGCGGCTTGCACGATATCTCCCCCGGGGCATCTCGATTTCTCGAATCAGTGACTTGGCTGGCCCCGAACCTCGCGCCCGTGACGGCGAAGAACATGCCCCCGGCTGTACGCATTTGCCCTGCTGATGCGGGGCTGTGGCTGGGGGCAGTTAAGTCGGCGAGCGGCGACTCCGATGTAAAGATGGCGAGGCTGGGCAGTCCGGCGAATCTGCGCCGGCTGCAACGCCTCGGGATCAACGGTCACGCGGAGCTTCGTCGCACACGCGGCCACCATGGCGGCGGTGGTCGCGGCGAACGGGGATTCATGCCATGGTGTCGGATCAGAGCAACGGCCACTGCAATCACTCCACCGATGAAGCCGCAGGTCAAGTGCCCGGCACCGAGGACGACCTGCGCCGTAAACAGGTTTTCACCACCGGCGAGGCCGCCGAGGTCTGCCGGGTGTCGCAGCAGACGATCATCCGTTGCTTCGACAACGGCCGGTTGCGCGGATTCCGTGTGCCTGGCAGCCGATTCCGGCGGATTCCGCGGGATGAACTGATCCGCTTCATGAAGGACAACGACATCCCCACCTCTTCGCTTCAGAGCGATCGCCGGCGGGTGCTCGTGGTCGATGATGATGAAAACATCATCGAGTTGTTCATCGATGTGCTTTCGAGGGACGGGCGTTACGAAATCAAGACCGCATCGAGCGGCTACGATGCCGGTGTGCTGACCGAGCAGTTCAACCCCGACCTGATCATCCTCGACTACATGCTGCCGGACGTCAACGGCAACGTCGTGTGCCGCACCATCCGGCAGAACCCGCGGTTCAAGGAAACGAAGATCATCATCGTCTCGGGCGTGGTCAAGCAGGATGAGATCGACACGCTCCTTGCCGCGGGGGCTGATGATTTCATCAAGAAGCCGTTCAACATCAGCAAGCTGCTCGAGCGGATCGAGCAACTGCTCGAAGCCATCTGAATGACCGTACGAGGGGTGACAGGTCGGGTAAGGAAAGCGGCGACGGGCGGCGATGGCGGCGGTCACGCTGCCCTTTTTTTCTCATGACCTGCGATGCGGAGCGTGTTGATTGACCGGTGTGATGCAGACAGCCACGGGCCCGCAGCAACCGGCCGACGCCGCGACGCGCCGGATCGAACTGATCCTGCGCCAGATTGATTCACTGCCCACGTTGCCGGCCGTGGCCACGCGGTTGCTTTCGCTGACCACCGCTGATGACAGCCATGCACGCGAGGTCGTGCAACTGATCAGCGCCGACCCGGCGCTGACCGCCCGAATTCTCGCCCTCTGCCGGGGCGCGGACCTTGGCATCCGGCGTGAGACGCTCAGCGTCGAGCGGGCGGTGATGCTGCTCGGTTTCAACGCCGTGCGCAACGCGGTGCTGTCGATCCAGGTCTTCGAGATGTTCGGCGGTAGCGAGGGTGGCGGCGGTAATGCCGGCGTGGCGGGTGACGATGGGGCCGTGGCCGGCCCCCACGGGGAAGGCACGGTCGCCTTCGACCGCGCCGGCTTCTGGCAGCACTGCCTGGCGGTGGGGATCGCGGCAGAACTGATCGCGCAGCGCCATCCCGAGCACCGCGACCTCGCGCCCGCCGAGGCGTTCGTCTGCGGGCTGCTGCACGACCTGGGCAAGCTGGCGCTCGATCACGTGCTGCCCAAGGCATACCAGCGGGTGATCGAACTTGTCGAGATCAACCAGGGTGCCATTGCCGAGTACGAACGTCGCATCCTCGGCGTGGACCACCACACCGCCGGCAAGCGCCTTGCCGAACAGTGGCAGCTTTCACACCAGGTCCAGGACTGCATCTGGCTTCACGGTTCACCATGGGAAACGCTGCCTGATCTTCATCATAAGCGCATGGTGGGGCTGGTGAGCCTGGCGGACCTGTTCGTCCGGCGCCAGCACATCGGATTCTCCGGCAACTACAGCTTCAAGCGCAGCGTCGATGAACTGTCCCGCTGCATCGGCCTGGAGCCGCAGCGCGTTCACGCGATCGCCGTGCCACTGCGCGAAGAGGTCGAGAAGCGAAGCCGGGCACTGGGGCTGGAGGATCAGCCATCGGCGGCGCTGTTCATGCAGTCGATCCAGCATGCCAACCGCATGCTCGGCCGGCTCAACGGCGCCCTGGAAGTACGCTGCCGCAACGAAGCGCGGCAGGCGAAGGTGCTCGATGCCATCACCGCCTTCCATCAGATGCAGACCCCGGGCCGCAGCGTGATGGACGTGATGAGCATGGTCGCCCGCAGCGCCGGCGGGCTGCTCGGCGAAGGCTATTACGCCATGCTCTACCAGGGCGGCAGCGGCCAGCCGTGGCTGGTGGTGCAGTACGACAACGAGGGGCAGGCAACGCACCAGCAGTGGGCCGATCCGCCGCCGCACTTTCCCGACCTCAACACGCTCGATGCCAGCCAGCCGCTGTCGCTGAACATGATGGGCATCCTGCCGTGGGTGGCCGATTACCTCGTCGAGTCGCCGGACCTTCGCCAGATCCGGGTGCTGCCGCTGAGCTGTGGCTGGGGGATGGCGGGGCTGCTGCTGCATGACCGGTCGAACCTGCCGCAGTGGCGAGAGTTGCAGGCCCTGGCCAGCACATGGGGCGCGGCGATCGCAGCGGCGAATCAGCACGATGGCGCCCGGCGGCTCGGCGAGCAGCTTGCCGAGGCCAACCGGGCCCTTGCCGAGACGCAGGACCGGCTGCTTCAGCGCGAATCGATGGCCAGGCTTGGCGAGATGGCGGCCGGCGCGGCCCACGAGATGAACAACCCGCTGACGACCATCTCCGGTCGGGCGCAACTGCTTGTTCATGGCCTCGAGCCCGGCTCAACGCAGCACAAGGCCGCCGAGGCGATCGTGGAGCAGTCTCACCGCATGTCGGACTTGATCAGCGCGCTGCGTTCGTTCGCCGAGCCGCCCAAGCCCGAGCGGCGGCTGACCGACCTCGGCGCCGCGCTCGATGAGACGATCCGGCAACTCCGCCAGGGCCTGCCGCGGTCGCAGGCGCAGACGCCGGTCTATCTCAAAATGATCGATGAGGCCAAGTCCGTCCACATCGATGGCGAGAAGATATGCCAGGCGGTCAGCGAACTGCTGCTCAATGCACTTCAGGCCAATCCGCGCACCGGCGTGACCGTCAGTGTCAAGCGGATCGACAGTGAATCGGAACTGCTGATCCAGGTCATTGATGATGGCTGCGGCATGGCGCCGCAAGTGCTCGAGCATGCAATGGACCCATTTTTTTCATCAAAGCCGGCGGGCCGGCAGGTGGGCATGGGGTTGACCCGTGCCAATCAGCTTGTGACCGCGCATGGTGGCAGGATCGACCTGCGCAGTATAGATGGACAGGGAACCCGAGCTTCGATCACCATTCCCCTTGACCGACCCGAGTGATTCGCCGATGAAGCACCGGTCGCCGGCAATTTCGGGCGGCGAACACTGAAGTTCGCCAGCCCCAAAGGGCCAGGCGGCCGCCCCGGCTGAGCCAGTGCGGGGATTGAAGCGTGAACGGGTCGAGCCGCGAACCACGGAGTTGGAGAAAGCCGTGTCGGAACCACAGCACCGCCGTTATCGGAAGGCCGCATCCTCGTACAGGGATGGGGCGCGGCGATCACACTATCAGCTACTGCTTGTGGATGATGACCCCGGCGTAGCCGAACAACTCGGCAGCGCGCTCGATGGGCAAGCCTACCGGCTCGAGCGGGTCACCACGCTCGCCGACGCCGGCCGCGCGGTCGGCGCCGGTCGGGTGGACCTTGTTCTGATGGCATCGCAACTGTCGGATGGACCGGCGCTGCATTGGGCGAGGCAGATACGGCAGGATCACCCCGGCTTACGTACGATCCTGCTTTCAGAGCAGCCGAGCATGCAGCAGGCGGTGGATGCGATGCGTGCCGGTGCGGTGGACATGCTTGTCAAACCGCTGGATGTGGCCGTGGCCAACCAGCGGGTGCGTGAAGCGCTCGAGGTCTGCCAGGAGGACCGCCGGCTCTACCGGCGGCTGCATCGGCTCAAGCGGGTCTGCCGGCGACTCAACGCTGCGCGCATCGAGATCAGCCAGCAGGT
>PUNN01000079.1 GCA_003552605.1 Phycisphaeraceae bacterium | reverse complement strand
GGGGTGTGACGAGGCTGGAAGAAACTACGGAATGCGCGGAAAACGCAGAAATTGGGGGATTGTCGCGATGCGCTTCAGCAAGTCATCGATTGAATGTGTGAAGGCGACGATTCACGCAGGCTGTCCTTGAGTGAGGTCATGGCTGTCGATCGGGGGGATGGCAGTCACCGAACCGCCACCCGCACGCGCCTTGAGCCGGGATCCCTTTTCGCGCATTTCGCATTTTCGTCGTTCCTCCCGACCTCCCCCACTCCAGCCATGTCACACGACTGCACGTTTCTACTATGAGGACGATCCGGGATCGGCACGCGCCTTTCGAAGCATGCCCTCGATGGATGCCTGCCAAGCACCGGCATTGCGTTGTCCGTCAGGTCGCAGCATTTCGCAATCCGCTGTTCACCGTTAGCTCCATGGTCTGTCCCGCCCCGGGGCGGTAGGATGGGGCCATGAACCGTGCGGTTTTCCTCGATCGGGATAACACCATCGTCGCCACGGATGAGGACCTGACCGACCCCGAGCAGGTTGTGCTGACCCGCGGGGCGGCATCGGGGATCGCCTCGCTGCGGGGGCTGGGGTTCAAGATCATCGTCGTGACCAACCAGGGCGGGGTGGCGCGGGGGGTGATGGGTGAGGAGGATGTCGAGCGGGTGCATCGGCGGATCAACGAGCTGGTGCAGAAGATGTCCGGCTCGAAGATCGACCGGTTCTACTACTGCCCCTATGACCCGCAGGGCACGGTCGAACAATACGCCCGGGAGCACCCATGGCGAAAGCCGCAGCCGGGGATGATCGAGCAGGCGTCGCGTGATTTCGATATTGATCTGAAGCAGAGTTGGACGATCGGGGATTCACGCCGCGATATCGCCGCCGGGGCCGCGGCGGGCACCCGGACGATCCTGCTTCAGCCCGGTGAGGGCCCCGGCAGTGCAGGCGTTTCGGCTGTGGATGCGTGGCGAGCGCATCAGCGGGGTGATGACAACGCCGTCTCCCGAGCGCCTACCGACCTGCCGGAGCCACCTCGCCGCGATGAAGACATCACCGCCGAGGCGCTGCCGCAGGGGCCCGACTTCGTTGCGCAGAACCTCACCGAGGCGGCACGGGTCATTGCCCAGGCGAGGCGGAAGGACCCCGACAGCCCGCCGCCAAAGCCCACGTTGCCGGCGGTGACCCCGATGGACCAGGCCCGGCAGGCAAGCGCTGAAGGTGGAAGAGGGCAGAACCCGGGCGCTTCGACGGGAACCAGCAGCAGCTCGGCCGCTGAGACACCGGAACGGGGCATTGTGGCCGGCAACGTCCCACTTCCCCGCACCGCACGCTCAAAACCACCTGCTCCACCAAGGCCGCTGCGCCCTTCGAGTTCACCTGCTCAAGGCGATGATCCGGCGGAAGTGGGCCGTGAGCAGGCGCCCCCGGGTTCGGAGGCATCGGCTGAATCTTCCCCCGAGCGCGATGATGCGATGCCAGCACAAGAAACCGGCGGTTCGGCCCAGATACCCGAGGCTGAGGGTGACCAACCCACCGCTGATGACCCCGCAGAGCCATCGCCGGCACGCGGCCCACGTGCGGGGGGTGAGCGTGCCGCGACCGCGGCTGAGCCTTCCCCATCCGAGACCGAACCCGACGGCAGCGGCAGTGGGCGCGGCCGGGCTCGCAAGCGGACAAAGCCCGGCGGGAAGGGCAAGCAGAAGGAGAGTTCTGCGGTAGCGCCGACCGACGAGCATGCGCTCGATGCCCCTGTCGACACATCGCCGGTGGAAACGGAAACCGAAGCCCCCGCCGCCACGGTGGCCGAAGGGGCAAACGCTACAGCGGCCACCGCCCCGCCGCCGTCCGCGCCTCCCTCCCCCGATACGACAGACCGCGACGAGTCAGAACCGGCCGATGAACCACCGGAGGTCGGGGCCACAGGCCCGGCGGCAGCCGAGCCGGTCGAGGACACCGCCACCCCGCCCCGCACACGCGGCCGACTCATCCCGGCCGAGCACACGTTGCGGGAGATCTTGCAGGAGCTTCGCAACCAGCGGGTGGATCACAACGAGGTCTCGTATCTCGACATGGTGGCGATCGTGTTGCAGCTCGTTGCGGTGCTCTGTCTGCTCGGGGCGTTGATGTTCGGGCAGGGTGGTGAGGATGGGGCATTCATGCGGTGGATATCCGTGGCGCTTCTGGTGCAACTGAGCGTGATCGCCACGTTGCTGTTCCGGCGGTCGTGAAAGGGTGGGGTGCGGCGATGCGGATCGGACTGTTCACGGATGTGGTTGACCCTGGCGGGCCGCCTTATGAGCGGCTCATCTGGGCGATGGTGCAGCGGCTGCTTGCCGAAGGGCACGAGGTGACCGTGCTGGCGCAGGCGGTGGCGTCTGAGGCGGATGAAGCCGCCACGTGGCCGGATCGTCTTTCGGTTCGCTGCTGGCGCAAGCCAAAGGGTCGCCTGCTGCACTGGGACCGGATGCTCTCCGCCGCGCGGTGGGCGCAGCGCATTCTGAACCGTGATGGTTTCGACCTGACCCTCTCGCTGAGTCCGCTGCTCAGTGCCGATGCGGTGGTGGCACTTCGTGGGTGGTGGGGCCATCGGTGGGAGATGCGACAGCAGGCGATCGCGGGGCGCCTGCGAAGGGCGGTTGCGGGATGGCGCGACCGGGCCCATCCGGCGCTGGCAGAGGTCCGCCGTCGTGAGCGCAGCGTCCTGGCCGATCCGCGCGTGCGTTTGATTGTCACGCCGGGTGAGGCCGTCTCGGACTGGATACGCCGCCGCGGCGGGCGGTCGAGGCGGCTGGTGCAGGTCACAACCTGGCCGAGCATTTCGGGGGTCGAGCCGGATGTCGCCGCGGGGTATCGCCGACAGGTGCGCCAGGGCTTCGGCATCGCCGACACGGACCGGGCATTGCTCTTTGCGACCACGGACCCTTTGCTTGATGGGGCATCAACGCTGATCGACGCCGTTGCCGGCTCGGCCTGGTTGCGGGCCCACACGGTGATGATGATGGCCGGTGAGGTGGGATATGCCGAGCACGCGCGGGTGGTCCGACACGGCCTGCGCGACCGGGCCCGCTTCATCTATCACACCCGCCAGTACCCGGCGCTTTACGCCGCGGTGGAGGTGACGGTCATCCCCACGTGGTTCGACCCGTGGGGCCAGACAATGCGCGAATCGCTCGAGTCCGGCACCCCCGTGCTGACGACGCGGCGAAGCAGCATAGCGCCCCTGCTGGAAGATACCGGCCCCGACCCCGCCGGCATCGCGATCGACCAACCCGGCGACGCGGCGACCCTCGCCAAGGCACTTGAAGAGATACTCAAGGACCAGCAACTGCCCGCGATGGCGACTTCGGCGCGACGGGTGTCTCGAGTGTGCGATACGAATGCGTTTATGCAGGAGATGTTGGATTGGGTGCAACAGGCGGGGGCGTAGTGATCGAAAACCGGCACCCTTTACGAACGCCACCCTACGACTCCTCAGCGGGTCCCGGGCATCTCCGGCGGAAGCAGTTGCGAAAATGCCAGTGAGCCGCTGGTCCCCTTGGTCTTCACTCTCATTTGCCAATTCCAGTGGTGGAAGACGGCCAGGGCTGAGGGTGGGTTCGGACGGCCCTGCGTTTTTCCCCCTCACCCCAGCGCTCTCCCGAAGGGAGAGGGGCCAGAAGGCGTTCCGCCGCATGTGTCATGCACCCTCTGAGTCTTCGGATCGCCGATTCGGGGTTGGCCTGGGAGATTCGGGTGCATACACTGCCCCGTCCACGGTCCTGCGACCCGTGACCCCCAACACCCCACCCAGGGCAGCCGCCCGCACCGGCGGGCAGGTGAAGTTTGCTCATGAGTATGACCCGCCACGAACATCGCGAGGCCGCCGTCGATGCCGTCCCCGCCGCGTCCGGGGGGTCCACTGGCCTGGCCGGGGCGGGGGGCATCGAATCGGTGGCCCTTGTCAGCCTTGGATGCCCGAAGAACCTGGTCGATTCGGAAAAGATGCTGGGTATCCTCGCCGAGGCGGGGCTGGTGCTGACCGATGAGGCGGGGGCCGATGCGATCGTGATCAACACCTGCGGCTTTCTCGAGGCGTCGAAGGAGGAGTCGCTTGCCGAGATCAACGCCGCGCTGGAGCGGAAGCGGGCCGGGCAGGTCAAGCGGGTGGTGGTGGCCGGATGTCTCGTGCAGCGCCAGCGGGCGCGGATTCTCGACTGGTGCCCTGGGGTGGATGCCCTCATCGGTGTGTTCGACCGCGACCAGGTCGCCGCCGCCGTGCGAGGGCCGGCCAAGGCGGCCGGTGGCGATGACAGCCGGGGGCAGCGGTCGGATGTGGCGGTGGAACTACCCGTCTACTCCTCGATCGCGGCGAGCGCGGCCACCGCGCTTCGTGCCCGCGGGGAAGATGCCGCCACGCAGCGGGGTTATTACGAATCCGATGCCGCGCGGCTGCGGCTCACGCCGCGCCATTACGCCTACCTCCGCATCAGCGAAGGGTGCAATCAGCACTGCTCGTTCTGCACCATCCCCTTGATCCGCGGGAAGATGCGGTCCAAGCCAGTCGAGTCCATCGCCGCCGAGGCCCGCGAGCTGCTCGCCGATGGCGCGGCGGAGCTGAACCTCATCGGCCAGGACACCACCAGCTATGGGCAGGACATCGGCTATGAGCGCGGCCTGCCGGGCCTGCTCGAGACGCTCGCCGGCGAGGCCCGCAGCGCGGCGGGTGCCGGCAACGTGTGGCTGCGGCTGATGTATGCCTATCCCTCCTGCTTCGGTGACGATGCGATCGAGGCCATCGCGCGGCTGCCGGAGGTGGTCAAGTACATCGACATGCCATTGCAGCACATCAACGACCGCCTGCTCGATGCCATGCGCCGCCACACGAGCCGCCGCCTGATCGAGACGCTGCTGCACAAGCTCCGCGACCGCATCCCGGGCATCGCCATCCGGACCACGTTCATCACCGGCTATCCGGGTGAGACCGAGGCCGAGCACGAGGAACTTGTCGAGTTCATCCGCAACTTCGGCTTCGATGCGATGGGCGCGTTCATCTACTCACCCGAGCCGGGCACCCCCGCCGGCACGCTTCACGGGCGTGAGGGCATGGCCATCCCGGCCGAGGTGGCCGAGCGTCGCTACGCCGAGTTGATGCAGGCTCAGCAGGAAGTGGTCTTCGCCCGGCATGAAGCCATGGCACGCGAGGGCCGGCAGGTCGAGGTGCTGATCGACTCAGCCGATGGTGAGGCCGAGTTCGAGCAGTCGCAGGAAGGGGCCCCGGCGGGCGATGGCGGCACGGGGGTCCTGCTGCCGGAAGGGCCGCTTTATGCCCACACCGGCCGCAGCTATCAGCAGGCCCCATCGATCGACGGCACGATGCTCGTGCTCGCCGATCGCCCGCTCTCGCCCGGCGAGCGCATCGCGTGCTGGATCATTGATGCCGACGGCTACGACCTGATCTGCCGCCCGGTGGCCGCGGGCGAGTCCGGCCGCGTGTCCCTGCCGGTGGTCGGGAGTATGCAGTGAAGCGGCTCAGCGCCCGGCATCGCGGGCGGGCGCAGTCACAGTTCTGACCCGATCGGGCTGAGCGGGGGAAGATAGCGGCCGATGCGCGTGGCGCGGTCGGCGCTATTCGTCGTCGGGCAGTTCAAGTGCGGTGGTGACTTCGTTGACGGCGCGGGCGATGCGCGCTGCATCGGGGACGTGGCGGATGCCGACCTCGGCGAGCGTGGCCGGTGGGGTCTGAAGGGCCATGGCCTCGGCGAGGGTGCCGGCGAGGCGGCCGAGGCTCTTGATATAGACCCCGAGGCCGATGAAGACCATGCCGCTCAGCCCCGCCGCGAAGAAGCCGGGCAGCGACCACGGCAAAAGGAGGTGGGCCGCCGACAGAATGGCGGTGACCATCAGCATGCCGCCGATGGTCAGGATGGTGTTGCCCAGGAGTGTGCTGGTGTGCTTGGCTGCCTGGGACTGCGAGATGATCAGCAGACGCGGATCCGTGCGTGATGTGCTCATAGGGTCATCTCACCGGGTTGGAGAAACGGTGGTCGGTCCGGAACGCTTCCTGGTGCCTGCCGAACACACCGATGGAACAGTTGACGAGGAAGTCGAGCAGCATGGCGATGGATGGGTCCTTCCCATGGTCGCGGCGCCATCGTTTGAGCGCCTGCGACATGTTACCAACCGTGTGGGGCTCATCTTCACCGGCCGGGCCTCGAAACAGGTCGCGGCAGGCATCCTTGAGCAGTTCGATGGTCGTCTCGGGAAACCGCCGCCGTTGCAGCCCGACGACGTTGACCCCGCGTACGCGGCAGGGGTGGCCCTCGACGATCATGAATGGGGGCACATCGTGGACGATGCGGCTCATCCCACCCACATAACTGTAGGACCCGATTGTCACAAAATGGTGAATGCCTGTCATCCCGCCGATGGCCGCGTGGTCGTGGATGCGGACGTGGCCGGCAAGCTGCGTGGCGTTGGCAATGACGATGTGGCTGC
>PUNN01000003.1 GCA_003552605.1 Phycisphaeraceae bacterium | reverse complement strand
CGCGCCGCGGAAGGCTCTTGCTCCCTCTCCCCTTTTTCCGGGGGCGGGAGAGGGCTGGGGTGAGGGTAGATTCGTGCCGGTCGTGCCGTGGCTGAACCGAAGGCCGACCCCTGCATGAGGCAAGAAAGACGGCACATGGAGCATTTGGGCGTTTGCACTTAGCCCCCCTCACCCCGACCCTCTCCCGAAAGTAGAGGGAGAATAATGCCCGCGGCGCATGTCATGCACCCGGTAGAAGCTTCGGAGGGGGCGATGGACGTCCACGTGCCCCTCTTGGGCAATCGCCATTGGCGTGCCTGTCCCGGCGCCGCGGATGCCACATCAACGGGCCTGCTGGTCATCGCCCGGGCTCATCGGTCTGGCCCTCGTTTACAGGTCCGAAGGGTCGTAAACCCATTTCCGCTGTGTCGATTCGTAATCGACAATGTCATCGGGCCGGAACCACAAGTCCAGCTCGCGGGCCGCGGACTCAGGGCTGTCGGAACCATGGATCAGGTTATAGCCGCCACTGAGGCCGTAATCGCCACGAATGGTCCCCGGTTCCGCCTTGGCGCCATGCGTGACGCCGATGAGCTTGCGGCAGACGGCCACAGCGCTCACGCCGCGGATTGCCATCGCCAGCACGGGTGAACTGGTAATGAACCGGATCAGTCCATCGTAGAAGGGCTTGCCCTTGTGCTCGGCGTAGTGGCGTTCGGCGAGGTCGCGGGGCACGACCATGAGCTTGGCCGCGGCGATCTCGAGGCCCTTGGCTTCGAACCGGCCGATGATCGGCCCCATCAGGCCGCGCTGGATGGCATCCGGCTTGAGAAGGATCAGGGTCGTTTCCATTGGGTTTCCACTCCCTTGGTTTGAAACATTCACGATACGAGGCCGCACGTTATCGCCGAAGTGTGCCCATCATGCAAGTATCGGGGGGGGCGCGACGCAGGGCGAACGGGGTGCATGACACGCGCCGCGGCGGGCGACCCTGGGGGTGGCATGGTCAGCGGGCTGTCTCATTTCCGGGGGCAGCCCGGGAAGCCGCTGACCATGCCACCCTGTTTCGCGCCTGCATGCGTTTGCCTCAGCTCCCGGCATGGCCCGGGCCGAACGCATGCAGGCGAAGTTGGCTGTGGAAGCGGCCGTGTTTTCGGGGGTGGGTGATGGCGATATCGCGGTGGGGCCGCAATCCCCCGATGCGCGGCCATGCGCCCTTGCAGCGCATCATCGCCGCTGCTACCTACGGCCCGACCTCCTATTGCCCAACCTCGTGGCCGCACTGGGTGCAGAAGCGGGCAGCTTCGTCGAGACTGTGACCGCACTGCGTACAGAAGCGCGGCGTGGTGCGGGGTTCATCGTCCTTATCGGCCGCCGCGGGTGCCTGGCGGTGGGCCTCGGCCTCGGCCTGCTCATCATCAGCCGCCTCAGCCCCGGGCCGGTCAGCAGCGGTTGCTGCGCGACTGCCGGGTTCGACGATGCGTGCCCCTTCGTCCGCGTCGGGCACGGGCAGGTGCGACACTTCGAAGCGGATGCGGGTGGTGCGGTTGGTATTGACCCAGAAGTCGGCCTCGACCGTTTCCTCGCCATCGACACTGCGGACCGTGTAGCGGCCTTCGGGCAGTTCGAGCGGATCACCGAACGTGGCGTCCTCCACGACGACGTTGCCATCATCGTCAAGAACTTGATAGCTCGGAGGCTGTGGATTGACGATGGCAAGCATCTGCTCGATCAGCTCATCGGCCCGGGCGGCGGGGCGGTAGACGCCATGTGCGCGGCGGGCGATTTCGACGAGCTGCTCGGTCCAGTCATCTCGGTCGATGCCGAAGCCGACCACGGCCAAGTGCCAGTCATCGTTGCGTCCGAAGGCCTCGGCCGGCTCGAGTGGGTCGACATCGCGCTGCGTATATCGGCGCTCGCCGCCATCGGTGAGCAGGATCGCGACGGTGCGCCCATCGGTACGGGCGCGCTGCATGTCGCGGACGGCCTGCTCGATGCTGAGTGTCAGCGCCGGCTGGCCGCGGTTGCGCAGGCCATCGAGCGTGGCGTTGAACCGATCCTTGTCGAGGCGGCCGAAGGGGATCTCGAGTGCGGTGTCTTCATCGGCCCCTTCATCGAGGGGGCTGCGGCGGTGGCCGGTCACCCGCAGTGCCACCTGCACATCATCGGGCAGGACATCAAGCATGCGGCGGACGGCTTCACGCGCCACATCGAACTTCTCCCGGCCGTCGATCTCGCCGCGCATGGTGCCCGAAGCATCGAGAATGATGTAGACGTTGTTGGTCGTCTCGCGCAGCTCGGCCACGGGTGCGATGGTGCCGGACCCGCCGCGCTCGATCGGCTCCTTGTCCACATCGAGGCTCGGCGTGGCGCGCGTAAGCGTGAGCATGGCGAAGCTCGTGGCAACAAGATCGTCCTCGGAGCGCCCCGTCCACGCTCCGTTCCCTCCCTGCTCATCGACGAGGAAGCGTGCCATCGCCGGATACCAGTCGTACTTGCCGATGAAGTCGATCCCGAGAATCTGGCCGACGCGTTCCACGGAATAGGTGTAATAGTAGACCCATCGATCATCATCCCGCCCGCGTTCGGGATGCGTGCCCGGCTTCCACGTCTGAGCGAGCCATGCCAAGCCGCCGCGCACACGCGGGTCATCGGTCGGCTCGAGATCAGGGTCGATGTAGTGGATGCCGATGGCCAGGGCACACACACCCGCGGCAGTCATACTGCCGAAACTGCTTCCGCCGGTGTAGCCCCAGCCGCCGTACAGGCCGCCGCGGTCGGTATTCTGTCGCTCGAGCTTCACCCGCAGCATCCGCCGCCAGACCTCATCATCGATGTCGATGCCGGCACGCTTGGCGCTCCAGAGGCCGAGGATGGCAAACTGTGATACCGAGTTGTCCCCATCACTCCCGAAGTCCCACGGCAGGGTGCGGCTAAGCGGCTGCTCGGGCAACTCGGGCTCTTCGAGTGAGCGGCCGCCGGTGACCTGGAATGGCGTATCGGGCACCGGGTCAGGTTCAGGAAAGAAGCGTAGCGGCACTTCGAATCCATAGTCCCAGCTTCCCTGCGGCCCCTGGTCCTCGATCAGAAAGCGGGCGCACTGCTCGAGCTTCGGCAGGTAGAGCGGATCACCATAGCTTTCGATCAGCATCGCAAGCAGCCCCGTGGCATAAACGCTGCGGCTGCGGCTGCCGATGTTGGTAGGCCGGGCCCAGTCGAGAAAGCGGCGGAGCCGTGCATCGAGTTCGGGGATGTCCTCGTGGGCATCGGCGTGAACCAGAGCAAGCAGGGCGAGAAGGACGAAGCCGATCCTGCGCCCGCGCGTGTCCTTCCAGTCACGATCCTTGATCTGCTCCCACAGGTAGTCCCGGCCGCGATCAATGGCGGTGTTGACCTCCTCGGCCGTCAGGCCCACGCTTTCGATGCCTTTACTTTCCCGGTCGGTATGCATGTCCATCCCGGGCGTTGCAAGGTCGGTGATACCCTCGGGCGCCGGATGGTCGGGCAGTTCGAGGTAGGCCATTCGCGTCTGGCCTTCGTAGACAAGGGGGGCACCACTGAAAGCCGAATCGACCCGGTAAGCAAGCATGAACCGGCGGGATTCACCGGCCGGCAGCCAGAACTCCGAGCGGCCGTCGGGGGCATTTTCGTCAAGCCTGTCCGTCTGCCGCGCAATCTCCAGGCGATTGCCTTCATCAGTGGCAAGCCACAGTGAACGAGGGTCGAAGCGCGTGTCGTGATCCCCCGCGGTCACACGCAGGTCCAGCAAAAGCCATGTCTCATCATCGCCGGCGGTGCTGCGGCCCACGCGATCACGGTTTTCCGTATCCAGCACTTCCAGGTGCAGATGGTGGTCCCGTGCCGAAGCCACGGGCTCACTGTCCTGGCGCTCGGGGCGCTCGCCGACGATCTGGAAGTGCAAGGGCTCCGGGGCGTGAACGGGCTGACCGCCGGGTACGGCCACCTGCTCGAAACCCATGACCAGTCCCACCGATTCGGCGTTGTCGATCATCTCGGCGGGAACCCGGAAGCTGATCCGGCCCCCGGTGGTTGCCTGCGGCAGAAATCGCAGGGGCGAGGCCATTTCGTGTTCTCGTGAGGCGGTGGTAAAGCCGTACTCACCATCGATCACCAGATGCATGTGCCAGCGCCAATCGGGCCAGTGGTAGAACCAGGCGAGCGGGTCGGCCCCGGCCAGTTGCTCCTCTTCGGCGGTGATCACATCGAGCGCATCGATCGCATGACGGCTACGGCCGCGTACATCCACGATCACGAACTCATCGCCGCCCCTCGAACGGCGACGGTTGAATCGTGAGGCGGTTTCGATGCCATAAATGGCCGCTTCCATGATGCGGTTCTGCTGTGCGGGGACAATCGGCTCATGATTGAAGTGTTCATCGCTGCCGAGTGCGGTCAGGTCCATCTTCCCGTGTTCGCGGTCGAAGATGTACAGATCAACCTTGCGAACCGGCTCGTCCTCGGGAACCATGAAGATCAGCCGCCCTTCGACCGTCGCGGAAGGGTCATCCGCATCGGGGTCAGGCACCTCGAGGTCGCTCGAGAGCAACCCGTCGACATTACGCACCCGCTCGACCGGAAGCAGCCGGTGATCGTTCAGTACCGCATAGATGTGATCGCGAACATCATCAAGCGCGTACTGCGGCAGGTCCTCACCCTCGGGCGGCTGGCCGATGGCCTCCCACCGCGTATCGAGCACGAGAAAGCGCCTGTCACGGCCGGAACTTCGGCCCTGGTATTCATCCTGAACGGTGGCCCCGGTAATGGTGAGCCTGGCAGCATCATTGGTTACCGTGACATCAAGATCGAGCCGTTCATCTTCCTCAACGTTGGTTTCACCTTCCACCTTCGGTGCCGGCTGTTGCTCGACGAGGCGGGGATCATCGGGCTCGTCCGGCTCATCGTCGTCATCATCAGCGGGCTCAGGCTCATCATCGACCTCGTCCCGGGCCAGCTCGCGGTCGTCTTCATCCGCTTCCGGTGCCGCATCGGGATCGCGCGCGATCCGGGGCGCATCCTCGTCAAGTTCAATCTCAACGGTGCCACCGCGTGAGACACCGTTGTAGCGCATCTCGAGATGGGTCGTGCCCTCGGGGATACTGGCAATGAGCATGACGCGGCGGCGCTCACCATCGGCGGGCAGCCAGAACGGCTCAACCGCCGGCACACCGCCGCGAAGCAGCACCCCTTCGACACGGGCATCGCCGTCAGCATCAGGGGTCAGTGACACGCGACGGGCCAGTTCGTACAGGCCGCCTTCATCGCTGTCATTTTCCAGGAGCACCTCGATGACCGCGAGTTGCCTGCCCTCATCTGCCACGTGCTCACCCATCCGGTCGGTCCGGCCGGCATCAAGGATGGAAAAGGCGACCGGCTCATCGGGGATCGCGCCGATCGGATCATGCGGCTCGGTCCGGCCCGGTTCGCCCATCAGATCAAAGCGCATCGGCTCGACCTGGTCCATCATCCCTTCCGTGACGAGGCCGAAGTGAGGAAAGTCGCAGACCAGTTCAATCCACTCCGCATCCTCGGGCACGAGAAACACCGCCGTGCCACCAGCCATGTGCCCCGGCAGCAGGGCGGGTTCAGGCAGCAGCGTGCTTCGCTGCTCATCGCGCACGTAGGCGTACTCATCGTCGACGACTGCCTGGAGCAGCGCCGGTGCCTCGAGGTACTCCATGACCCTCGCGAGGTCGACCTCCGCATCCTTGTCGGCATCGGCATCGACCGCGCGTGCATCCGCCGTGCTGGTCAGTCGGCTTCGTCCGCGCCAGTCCACCACCAGCCATTGCATGCCCTCGGGTGGCGACTCGCCATCGAATCGCTCGGGCCGCTCCACATCGTAAACGCCGATTTCCATCAACTCGTTGGTCTGCGTGGGCACCGCGGGCTCGGCGTCAGCGTCTGGTTCATCTCCGAGCAAATCGACCACCAACGGCGCATACTCATCGTGGAAATAGCGCAACGATAGTGACTCGATGTCCTCATCGGGGATCGGGAAGACCAGCTTTCCCTCGACCACGGCCCCGATGTGGCTCAGGCGGAAGCTCAACGGCATGTGTCCGTCAATATTGCCGGCCTTGGATGCCAGACGCTGCACACGCCGGCCATCGATCAACAGGAAAAGCTGCCGCACGGCATCGCCGACAAGCACCGGCTCGGAATAATCGAGGTCGAAGACAAGGTCGATGGCCAGTTGATTTTCCCACGTGGCATCGAGCACGAGAAAGACGCTGTCCTCGGGCGCATCGTGGCCATCGATGCTGCTGCGGATCTCCGCCTCGTGGATGGACATGGTCATGGCGCGATTCGCACCTTCCGACATCAGACGGAACGTGGCGCCATGTTCCAGTTCGACATCTTCGGGCAGGCGCTCGTGAATGGGCTCAGCGGGCGCGGCGGCCTCGACTTCAGCTTCTTCTGCCGCGCGCTGGATGGGCTCGATGGCCGATTCGACGGCGGGATCGGCCACGAGGTCCGGGCCGATCG
>PUNN01000241.1 GCA_003552605.1 Phycisphaeraceae bacterium | reverse complement strand
GCATGGCGCAATTGAAGTCGGATGCGCCGGCCGAGCATTTGATCCTGATGGGGCGGGGCATATCCGCCTTCTTCGCGCTGCTTGCAGTGGCCTCGGTCTTCTGGGTGACCCACAGCATCGCCGGGCCACGCGCGGCCCTGCTCGGGGGGCTGATCATGGCGGCCAATCCGCTGCTGATCTACTTCGGCCGCACCGGCAGTGAGGGGATGGCGTACATGAGCCTGTATGTGGTGTCGATCGCCGCGGCGTTGTGGGCGATCCGGCCGCTGAAGCCGGCGCCATCGGTCGAACGGCAGTTTCTGGGGTGGGTGGTCTGCGGCGTGGCATTGGGATTGGCACAGCTCGTGGCCGGGCCGAAAGCGCTGGCGATGATCAGCGTGCCCATCCTGGTAATGCTGGTGATCTGTCCCGGCCGGCTCAGCCACCTGCTCGGGCTGCTTGCGGCACTGTTGATCGGGGTGCTGATGGTCATGCCGTGGGCGGTGTATGCCTATGAGAACCTCGAATCGCCCTGGGAGGTCTGGTTCCGCCCCTTCGAGGCCACCGAGGCCCCGGGCCTGGGCGGTTTCTTCGGTGAGCTTGGGGTGCTGCTGGGCGTGGGGGCCCTGGCGCTGCTGCCATGGGTGTTCTGGCTGATCGCCGCGGCGATGCAGCCGGTCTCACCCTCGGCAAGCGGGGCGCGAATACGGCTGCTATTGGGCTGGGCATGGCTGGCATCGCTGGTGCTTGTGCTGGTGTGGATTCCCGGGGCGCGCGGGCTGAGCGACCTGTTGCCGCTGCTGCCGGCGGCGGTGGTGCTGCTGGTGTCGGTGTTGAGCCTGCATGCCGACCTGGCGGAGGTGGGTCATAACCCAGTGTCATGGCGGGCGTTGCGGTGGCCGTACCTGGCGCTGCTGGTGGGCCTTTCGCTCCTGGTGCCCCTGGGGCTGGTGTTCCACAGCGACCTGGTGGCGGCTGGCTGGCTGGCTGGACCGTGGGTCGCCGACTGGCATTGGGCTCCCGGGGCGGGTCTGGCGGTGGTGCTGCTGGGGCTTGTGGGCCTGACGGTTCCATGGGTGCGGGCAAACCGGCCGGGAGGGGTGTACTTCACCTGGGCGCTGTGGTCGCTGGTGCTGATGACGGTATTGGCGGTCTCGGTGGCGTTTGGCCCACAGGCTGAAAGCTCGCTGCGCAGCCTGGCTCACACGGCGATCGAGCGCGTGGATGAGCAGACGCCGCTGCTGTGGCGCGGCGAGGTGGGCCCGAGAAGGGCCGGCATGAGCCTCTACACCCGCGAGCGGATCACGGTGGTGGATGAGGATCAACTCAAGCAGGCCGCGGGCGAACATCCGCGCGTGCTCGTGCTGGTTGCGGGCGACCGGACGCTGGAAGCGTTCGAGGCCGAACGCCTCGGCCGGGCGGAAGCTGCGGATGTGGCGCTTTGGGAAGTGTCGGGGGTGAAGGGTGAGTGAGGGGGGTGCATGACACGTATCGCGGCTGGCCGACCGGTCCTTCACTCCCCTCGCCCTCTGGGAGAGGGGCCGGGGCTGAGGGTGGGTTCGGGCGAGCCTTGTGCCTTTCCCCTCACCCCAGCCCTCTCCCAAAAGAGAGGGGGCAAAAGGCGTTCCGCGACATGTGTCATGCACCCGAGTGAGGGCGTGCTCGCTGGCTGTACTTGAAGCGAAGTCGTTTCGGCGGGACCGTGACGGGCACCCAGGGCAAACCGGACGGGTGGTGCAGGGTGCATGACACGGCTCGCGGCTGATCCCTCGGGCGTTCACCTCCATCTCCTTCGGTGGCGTGACTGCCGCTGAGGGCCGGCCGGCATCGCCCTTCGGGCCATGCCGTGCCACGGCATAGCGAAGCGAACGCGGTGGGTGGGGATTGGTTCGCACAGCCCCTGCGTTACGCCCCTCACCCCCGGCCCCTCTCCCGAGGGGAGAGGGGGGAAATCCCCGGTTCGCTAGCCGCGGTGCGTGTCATGCGCCCCCGGCATCCGACCCGGAGGTCATCCCCAGGGCAAACGCATGTAGACGCGAAACCGGGTGGCATGGTCAGCGGCTTCCGGGGGTGTCCGCAGCCGATGGCCATGACGGCCTGTGACTGGGGGTTTGCCGCATGGCCATCAGCCGAAGACGGCTGCTGACCATGCCACCCAAGGTACATGCGTTCGCCCTGAGGTCATCCCGGTTGGCCCGGCGCCGGCGATGTTCTATCTTGTAGGGGGTGTGACGTGCGGCGCGGCGTGCCCGGTGGCCCCCGGGGGGCGTGCCCGGTGCCTGGGAGCTTCGTGTGAGACAGTCTGTCATTGTGCTGCTGGTGCTGGCGACGGTCGTGCCCCTTGCGGGGGGGTGTCGGCGTGACTACTTCTATCGCGCTGAAAGGCCGGAGGCCGAGGTTGAGCCGGTAGCCCGGCTCGAGCGGTCTGATGATGGGTCGCGGGTGGTCGCCCGGCTGCGGCTGACCAATCCGAATGACCGCGAGTTGCGCCTCTTGCGGTTGAGCTACGCCATGACGATCCCCAATGTCGGCACGTTCGAGCTCGAGCAGAATCCGCCGGTGCATCTGCCTGCCTGGGGTGAGCAGACCATCGACCTTCCCGCCGCGTTCGCCGACCCCGACGGCCAGGCCGCCGAGCGGTCGTGGCAGGTGAGCGGCCGCATTACCTATGAATACGAGGGCGAGTTCCGGCGCCTGATGACCGAGGCGGGCCTCCCGGTGGCGTCAATGCGGTTCTCCGGTCAGGGCGAGCCCGCCGATGAGCAGCGCGATGAAGAAGATGCTGAATCCGCGCGGCACGGTCCCCCAGCGCTTCGCGAAGGGGGATGAACGTCGTCGAACGCCGTTCGCTAGAGGCGACACATTGAATCACGATGACCCCGGCTTCTCAGTGCCGAGTTGTTCCGGGCTGTTTCCGGGGCCCGGACCTGACACGGCCGGATCACCACCGCCGAGTGTTTCATGAATCCCACCTTCGAGCAACGTCGCTACCTCATTCCGTTCCGTGTGGCACTGCTGCCGCAGATATTTACCGATGTGCTGGTTATCGGCAGTGGGGTGGCGGGGATGCGCGCGGCCCTGGCCGCGGCAGAGCATGGTGAAGTCATCGTCACGGCCAAGGGTTCACTCGAGGAGTGCAATACCTTCTGGGCCCAAGGCGGGATCGCCGCGGTGTTGCCGCCGGAACTGGCCGGTGAAGACCATGCCGACACCTTTGAGGCCCACTTCCGCGACACGATGGATGCAGGCGGGGGGCTTTGTGATCCGCGGACGGTGCATCGCGTGGTTGAGGGCGGGCCGGACACGGTGCGCGACCTGCTCGAGTTGGACATGGCCCTCGATCGAGGGGGTGATCCTCAGCAGGGATCGCGGCTGTCGCTCGGTCGCGAGGGGGGGCATTCGCTGTCGCGAATCCTTCACACCGATGGAGACGCCACGGGTAAGGCCATGGCGCGTGCCCTGCATGCCGGCATCCGGGCCAATGAGAAGATTCGCATGTTCGATCACTGTTTCGTGCTCGACCTGCTCACGCTCGAAGGGGCCAGCACGCCGCAGTGCGTCGGGGCGATCACGCATCATCCCAAGTACGGCCTCCAAGTGATCTGGGCCGCGGCGACGATTCTGGCCAGCGGCGGTTGCGGGCAGGTTTACCGCGAGTCGACCAACCCCGCCGTGGCCACCGGTGATGGTCTGGCCATGGCATACCGCGCGGGAGCGTCATTGGCCGACCTTGCGTTCATCCAGTTCCACCCCACCACGCTCTACATCGCCGGTGCTTCACGATCGCTCATTACCGAGGCGGTTCGCGGCGAAGGGGGCGTGCTGATCGATCACAACGGCTATCGTTTCATGACCGACTACCACGCGCAGGGCGACCTCGCCCCGCGTGATGTGGTCACCCGCGCCATTCTGACGCAGATGCAGCGGACCAGCCGCAGCCATGTCTTCCTTGACTGCCGCCATATCGGCACGGAACGCTTTGCGAAGCGCTTTCCAGGAATTTTCAGGCTGCTTCGCAACTTCGAGATCGACCCGGGCAAGGAGCCGATCCCGATTCACCCCTCGGCCCATTACATGATCGGGGGCGTCTACACCGACCTCGATGGCCGCACGACGCTCAAGGGACTATACGCTGCCGGTGAAGCGGCATGCACCGGCCTGCATGGCGCCAACCGGCTGGCAAGCAACAGCCTGCTGGAAGGGATGGTTTTCGGAAAGGCAGCGGGCGAGGCCTGTCGGGAGATGCACGACCAGGCCCATCCCGGCCCGGTGCGCATCGTCTCCGACATTCCCATCAGCGATCGCTCCGAACTTGACCTCGGCGATGTGCGCTCGAGCCTGCGCAGCGTCATGTGGCGCCATGTGGGTATCGAACGCAGCGGCGCCAGGCTCGAGGAGGTGGCGGAGATGTTCGCTTTCTGGGGCCGCTACACCATGGACAAGATATTCGATGACCGGGAGGGGTGGGAGGTTCAGAACATGCTCATGCTCGGGGCCGTGATGACCCGTGCCGCTCACTGGCGCAATGAAAGCCGCGGGACCCACTACCGGCTGGATTTTCCAGAGCCCGATGAGCACTACCGCTGCCATGATCTGTGGCAGCGTGATTCAGGTGAGCCGGAACGAATCGAGATACCGCGCGAAGATGCGGCGGTGCCGGGCTGAGCGGTCCGCCTGCGCGCTTATGGTCCGGCAGGTGTCGGACCCTTCAAGGCCACAGAAAGTTTCAGGCTGAGCCGGCGTCCCTCTTGACGTATTCTCGTTGATCCATGCGGTCGCATCGCCGGCAGGCCCGGAGGCGCAGATCACGACCCTCCCCTGCATGTGGCTGCCCGTGCTGCTGGTGCTCTGGCTGATTCCCTGGTTTGTGGCCGGGCTGCGGCGCATCAGGCCGGTCGAATGGCTGGCCATGATCGTCGGCCTGCTGCTGCTACCCATCGTGTACTGGTCCACGTTCGTGCAGACGGGGTACACGGAGTTGTTCATGGCTTTCAGCCTGTTGACCTGGGGCATCTGCATGGCGTGGGCGCTTGTGGGTACGGTGGAATCGGGCGGGGAAGGGTCATGGGATGGGTGGTCCGGTGATCGCATGCCGCCTCCACCGCCACGGCCGCACCGCGGCGGTTCGGCCCCCGTTCACCCCGTCAGGGTGGTCCGTGTGGCTCACCGGCGCAGCGGCCGCGAGGTGCGCGTCCGCGCTCCCGATGAACGCACCGCCATCGAACGCGTCGCCGACAGGCAGCCCGATTATGTCATCGGTGATGTGGTGCGATGTGAATATGATGCGGTGCAGTACTGATTGGGCTACGGCGCTCCCCTGCCTCCCCCTCCTCCTGGTCCCATCCCCTTGGCATGCGCGGCTCGGGTGAGTCCGGGCCGGTGAACGGTGGGACGAGGTATTCCCAGTGCTCCCACCATCGGGTCGGCGGCCGGTAGGGGTGCCACTGGTACGTGGCGGCCTCCTCAAAGATGCGGTTGGCCCCCACCTCCTCGCGCCAGGCGACCCACTCGCGGCGGTCCGGGCCCTTGTCCCGGCCGGTCAGTGTTTTCAGGGACGATTGCGCCGCCGCGGCAACGCCGTGGTCGGGATCATCGAGCGCGCGGGTGAGGGCGTCGAAGACGATCGTCCGGCGATACTGCCCGAGCGCCCGGGCCGCGGCCTGGCGCACATCGGCATCCTCATCATCGTTCAGAACCCGCGTCAGGGGCAGCACACTGTCAGGGTAATGAATGCGCCCGAGTGCCCGCGCCGCCTCCCAGCGCAGCAGTTTGTTGTGGTGGCCGAGGTGGCGAACAAGCACGGGGCCATCCTCCGGCCCACCGTGCAATCCCAGCGCCATGATGCAGATGGCCCGGACCGTCGGGTCATCATCCGTGGCGCCAGCGCGGTAGAGGGCGACATACGGCGCCTCTCCGCCGAACGATGCCTCGGCGAGCTTGGCGAACCCGCGGCGGCGGCGGTCGGCGTCGTAGCGGTCGGTGGCCATCTCCACCATTTCCTCCGGCGCGGTGGCGCGCAGGGCATCCTGCACCCCGCCGATGGGGTTGAATCCATTGCAGCCGGCGAGGGCGAGCGTGCTGTACAGCAACAGGCAGGCTGCCCCGGTGGCGTTGATACGGGCCAATGTGGTGCTCATGCGACCAGTAGTGTATCGTCGCCTTCGAGGTGGGGACAAGGGAAAGGCGGGTAAACGGCCGGGGACGCAGTACAGAGCCCGGAATGCGATGGGCGTGCTGCTGTCCGGACGCTGCCAACGTTCTGCGAAGGAAAAACGGTCGGATGTTCGGATTTTGGGTGGCGTGGCCGCCGTAACGACGGAAGGGGGGCGAAATGCCGCAACAGTGGCGGGCCTCCAATGCCTTACCGGGAGCCTGCGCGAGCGACCGGGCCCCGGGGGTGGTGGGTGTTTGATGCATGAGCGATGGCGACAGGTCGTGGCCCTGCTGCTGGTGGCGCGGACGCCGCTGATTTTCGCTGCCATCAGCAATGTCTGGCTCATGATGTGGCTC
>PUNN01000055.1 GCA_003552605.1 Phycisphaeraceae bacterium | reverse complement strand
CGTTGGTGCTCGTAGGTCAGAATCCCTGCCTCGATCACGGGCCCTTCGGCCCGCCGCCCGCCACTCACAGCCTGGTACGAGTCCTCATCTTTTCGGCGTCCACCAACGCGATGGTCATTGCTACCACGGTAGAGGTAGATCCGCGCCCCCCCGGGCTTCTCATGTTCTGCGATCCGCAGTATGGACTCCACTCCCTCGCCCCGACTGTACGTGACGGCCACCACCGTGACGCCCGACACATCGCGGGTCATATCCAGGGCATCATCGCATGACAACGTGAGTCGGCCGCCTTCGAACCGCAATGCGGCCCGCCCGTTGATCCCCTTCGCGATCCAGCGTGGTGCATCAGCGGTGTCCTCCGAAGTTGCTTCCAACTCAACACCGTTACGCCAATCTGCCCACGTACGCACATGGTCATCATCAGTACGCATTATGGATTCCGTTGCGCTGGCATCAAGCCAGAGGGCCAGCCCATTGATTTGCTCCACCTTGTCACGGGCTCTCATCTCGTCTTCGACCGCCAGAACACTACTCGCAGAGAACGCGCTCACCCACATTACGATCGTCGCTGTGAGTATGCGCCTCATTGGGTTCTGATTCGTGGTTGTCCTCATGTGAATTACCTCCGTCTTTGACGATTCTGATCAGGCTCCATGGCCTTGTTTCCCGCTCGACTCGCGGGAGTGTAGCGTCAGGTTTGTGCTTTTGTGTGAGGGCCCTATGAAAAATGCATGAGCTCCTCTCCGCCCTCCGCCAATATCGCGCTCACCATACACCTGCGCTCGTTCGGACCGACGGGCCAATACATCCCACCGGCAAGACCAGGCGCTGTTCCACACCGCGCTGTGCCCTTTTCTTGAAAGCGCCTTGCGCCACGCCCGCATCTCACTTTCCTCTCCTGAGGCCGCACCTTGTGCGGCGGCCCCTCTCCCCGGTTCACCGCGCTCGCTGGACACACTGTCCCCCTCAGTGCCATTTTGGGTGGCTTCGTGGGGCTTTGTGTTAGTTTTGCGCTAAAGACTTGACCGCGTTACATTGTTCCCTGATGATTCAACACCTTCGCGGCCTTTGGTGTCACGGGCCGGAGGATAGGGTTGATCCGTTATGTCGACGCAGGGTATTGCCGCCGTATTCCTCGGACCACAACAGCCGTTTGGCTATTTTCGCTTGCCATTGCCCGCCCTTTCCGCGGGGGAGGTGCTTGTACGCCCAAGCATATGCACCTTGTGTGCCAGCGATTTACACAGTGTTGCGGGCAGAAGAACCGTGGCGACACCTACCATTCTCGGGCATGAAGCTGTGGGGACCGTTTACAGTAGTGGCAGTGATGTGTTCGATTGTGCGGGTACGCGTCTGGACCCGGGACAACGTATCACATGGTCCATCGTTGCAAGTTGCGGCGGCTGCTTTTATTGCAAGCACCACTTACCACAGAAATGCGAAGGTTTGTTCAAATACGGACATGAGCCGATCACGCCACCCTATCTCTTCAACGGCGCATTGGCAGAATACTGCCATCTTCTGCCTGGCACGACAATTGCCGTCCTTCCCGACTCACTGAGCGACACTGTCGCCGCGCTCGCCAATTGTGCCGGCGCTACTGCGGCCGCGGTGATTCGCCTAGGCACTGTAACTGAAGGTGATTGCGTACTTGTTCAGGGCTGCGGCCTCCTCGGCCTTATGGTCGCTGCGATGGCCTCAACCGCCGGCGCGCGGGCGGTAATTGTCTGCGACCCCAACGAGACCCGGCTGAAGCGTGCATCTGCTTTTGGTGCCACGCACACCCACCTGGTGACCGACAATTCCGATGACCTCCATTCGCTCGTCGCACATGTCACGGGCACTCGCGGTGTCGATGTCGCGCTCGAGATGTCTGGCAATCGGAATGCCACAGAAGTCGGCATCAGGTTCCTGCGCACCGGCGGCAGATATGTGCTGGCCGGTGCGGTGCATGATTTGCCACCGGTGCATTGGAAGGCGCAAACCATCGTCACACGAATGCTCTCGATCACAGGGTTGCACAACTACCACCCGGACGATCTGATCTCGGCTGTTTCATTCCTGGCTGCTTGCCACGAACGATTCCCTTTTGATCGCTTGATTGAAGGGTTGTATCGGCTGGATCAGACCACTGAGGCATTCGCGCACGCATACGACCCTGATGCGGTACGAGTTGCCGTCGCCCCCTCCCGCGTCCACCCGGATGTCCCGTTGCACCCGGCGTCGCGCTTTCCGGCATTCCATCGCCCGAGTTACTTCGAGCACTAATGTCCCACAAGACCATGACCAGCCGCTGATACGGAGTCTCACTAATGTTCCAGACCCAGCCTTCCCGATTGCGAGTCGTCTTTGTCGCCTCTACCTTAACATTCCTTGCGCTCACTGTACTTGCATGCCAGCGAGATGAGTCTGCACCCCGTGGCACCCCGGAACGTCCTCTCAGGGTCATGTTGATCCCGGCTTACGGGGGCACTGAAGATGGCACACTGTCGGACTTTCGCCCCTTGTTTCATGCGATCACGTCCGCCTACGACCTGCATTTCGATTTGCGGGTTGGCAGTTCCTACAGCGCCGTCGTCGAAGCCATGGCAAATGCACAGGTCGATATCGCGTGGTTCGGCATGGTCAGCTATGTGCAAGCGCGCGAGCGTGGCGGCGCCGAATTGCTCGCGGTTCCCGTCGATGAAGGCGAAGCGGTCTACTACTCGGGGCTCTTTCATCATGTGGACTCCGGCATGCAGTCGGTGACCGACCTCGACGGGAAGCGACTGGCGCTGGGCGATCCGAGTTCTTCGTCGGGTTTCAACTTTCCCGTCGCCCTGCTGCTCAACGAGGGCGTCAACCCCATCCATGACCTGAGAGGCATCGTGCTTGCCGGCAATCATGCTGCCTCCTTGTCGGCTCTGAATAATCGAGAAGTTGACGCCTGCGCCGCGCCATTGCTTAACTACGATCGTGCGGTTAATGAAGGCGTGCTTGATCCGGACCAGATCGTGCTTCTTGCAAAGAGCGATGGCATTCCCAATCCACCACTCGCGATGCATCCAGGCCTTCCTGAGGACCTCAAGAACACATTGCGTGAGGCGTTCCATACCGTTCATGAGCGTCCTGAAGTCAATCCGGACTGGATACGCGGTGAAGGCGGCAAAGTCTACGAGCGTTACGACGCTCATTTTGATGAGCAGGTGTTCATTGACGCCATGGACCGACTCGAGGCCGTCGATGATTCCCTTCGCCAAGAAATACTACGTCGCGCACAGGAACGCCAACGATGAGCACCACGCCGTCTACAACACACTTGCATAGCCTCAGGTATAAGGCGGGAGCCGTGATCCGCTTTGCGAACACTACGAAGTGCTGGCAGGACGGCACACTCGCATTGGATTCGGTTAATCTCGAACTCGCCAGTGGTGAATGTTGTATTGTCATCGGACCATCCGGCGCGGGTAAGACAACGTTACTGCGCAGCATCAACGGACTCGTCACACTCACTTCCGGCAGTGTTCTGTTCAACGGGGAGCGAGTGACGAGGCGCTCTCTTCGTCGCATCCGGTCCCGCATCGGGATGGTACACCAACAGTTCAACCTGGTCGGCAGGCTGCCCGTGATGGACAATGTCATGACGGGGATGCTGTCCAAGACGGGGACCCTGCGATCCCTTCTGAAGTTGTTTCCGCGCGCTGATGTCCAGAGGGCATGTAGACTTCTCGCACAAGTCGGGCTGGAGGAATCTCAACTCTACCGGCGAGCCATGTATCTTTCGGGAGGTCAGCAACAGCGTGTCGCGATTGCCCGGGCGTTTATCAGTCGACCAGACCTCGTATTGGCTGATGAGCCCGTGGCAAGCCTCGATCCGACAACCAGTGAAGACATTCTTCATCTTGTCAGATCCGTTTCGCGTCAGACCGGAGCGACGGTGCTTTGCAGTCTCCACCAGGTGGAACTCGCCCGTCAATTCGCCGACCGGATTATCGGCATGCGTGCCGGGCGCCTGGTCTTCGACGGTCCACCGGAAAGCCTTACCGACCCGGTGATGCGCGAGATATACGGAACTACCGCCAAGAACGTCGCAGCTGCACGTGAGCATGGCAGAGACAACCGCACAGCACGTGTCGATGAGGCCAGCGTTCGCCCCAGTCACGTGGCGGAGTTGACATGATGAATGCACGACTGAAGCACAACGGGTCACGGCCACCGGAAGAATGGGGCATCCGCCGGCCCTTTCATTGGGGTCACGCACTCGTGATCTGCCTGCTCATGGCGGCATTGGCTTATTCGGCGGACCGCACGGACATCGGTGAAGGCGTCGCAATGAGTACCGATGCGGCATTGACCGGCTTGGCCAATCTGGTGGGATTCGAACGTGAGCCGAGTGCCGTCGGCCGCGGCATCTCCAGTTTCGCCCAGCGTTCCTGGCCGATTGTGGTCTCGCGTGAACGACGTGTGGACGACCTTGGACGCAACTTTGATCCCGACGCGGACATGCCTTGGTGGTCCCATATCGAGACCCGACCCCATCCCGTTACCGGGGAGCCTATCGAATACCTGGTGCAGCCGGTCGGGTACTTGACATATGTCGTTGGCCTGATGGTGACAACTATTGAGATCGCGATATGGGGTACGTTGCTGGCACTGTTTCTGGCGATTCCGCTCACCTATTGCTCGGCCAGCAACTATACGCCGCATCCACTTCTTTACGTGCTTGGGCGCAGCCTTTGCAGTCTAAGCCGCGCGGTGCCGGAACTGATCAGTGCATTGATCTTCGTCGTACTGTTCGGCGTCGGCCCCTTTGCCGGTGTGCTGGCGCTGGGATTTCACACCGCCGGGTTTCTCGGGAAATTCTTCGCCGATGATATCGAAAATGCCGACCGCGGACCACAGGAAGCTTTGCACTGTAGTGGTGCGAACCCCGTGAAGGTGCTACGGTTTGCCGTGCTGCCACAAATCATGCCGCAGGTCTTTGCTTATGTGCAATATATTCTCGAACGGAACGTCCGTACGGCGACCGTCCTCGGTATCGTGGGAGCCGGCGGGATTGGGCTCGAGCTTATCGGCCAGTGGAACATGTACAAGTACGGACATGCCGCCACAATACTTCTCGTTATCTTCGTCACTGTTGTTATTCTCGAGCATATTACTCAACGGCTGCGGCGGCGGATCATCTGAAGGAGCAGTACAAATGCGGAATCTTGAGCTCGTGATTTTCGATATGGCCGGAACAACGGTCGACGACAATGGCTTTGTTGCGCGGTGCTTTCGTGACGCCATCGGCGCTGCGGGGGTGCAGGTCTCGAACACTCAGGTGAATGAAGTGATGGGCTGGTCAAAACCGGCTGCGATCCAACAGTTGCTTCGGAGCAATGCCGCGCCGGAAACGGACTGTGAAATGGCGACGAAGGTCGCCATGATCCACGACGATTTTGTGGCCCGCCTGACAAGCCACTACCGTGAAGGTCAGGGGGTAAGGGAAATGCCGGGTTGTCGCAACATGATGCGACAACTCCGGCGTAATGGGATTCGAGTCGGGATCAACACCGGATTCAACAGACAGGTCGCGCAGGTACTTATTGACCGGTTCGGATGGGAGACCGCAGGCCTTGTGGACGGATCCGTGACCAGCGATGAGGTTGAACGCGGGCGTCCAGCGCCCGACATGATTCAGCATCTCATGGCTCGTTTCGACATCGCAGACCCTGTCCGGGTGGCTAAGGTGGGCGACACACCGGTCGATATCGACGAGGGGCACGCGGCAGGGTGTGGATGGGTTGTGGCCGTCACTTTCGGCGACCATTCCGCTGAAGCGCTGGCATCCTGTCGTCCAACGTGTGTAGTGGATTCGTTCGAAGCCATGTTTCGAGTTTTCGAGCTGGATCTGAATCGGGGAACAGAACAGCAGATTGAATTGTAATGCTTGAGAGCGCCGCTCTCTTGCCTTCGCCGGTTGGCATGCTTGCGGTATATCTTAAGCCAACGACCGCTGAAATGAGGTGGGGTTGACGTGCTGACGTTTCACTTGGCAGGGTTGCCGATACGCGGCTCTGTCATGTAAGCCACCCTGCCACTGCACCGGAAGGGACCGCGGCCCCTGTCAAAGCGAGCCATGGTCCCCTGCGCAGGTCAGGTTGGACCTGGGCACCGGCCGCTGTTCCACTTTCCTGCCTCGGGTGAACATAAGGGCTGTCCGAAGAACCGCGCGGCGCCGCCACAACACGAATGCAACACGCAGTGGCGAACTCTCCGGGGGTTTCAAAGGACCGATAATTGCATTTGGGGCACAACCCCCCGGTGCCTCCGGCCTCTGAATAGGCTGAAGTTCCCCCCGGGCAAATTTCGTAAACCTTTCATCATCAAGGCATTACGTGAGAATCGGCATTGCGCTTACTGGCTACACTCTTCGGTGGGGGTCAGTGTGACGCCGAGCAGGTTCAGCGCGCGGCGTTGTACGTCGGTGGGGGTAGTGGTTCTGACGAAGCGGCCTCCGTCGATGTTTTT
>PUNN01000508.1 GCA_003552605.1 Phycisphaeraceae bacterium | reverse complement strand
TGCGCGAGCCCGCAGCACTCAGTGAAAGCAGCTCCGCCCGCCAATCCGCCTCGTCGGCGGCATCTACGGCACACCGGGTGATCGCCGCCTCGCAGCCGGCGACGATTCGCGGCGTCCACGCATCCTCGGCATTGACCACGGCCCGGCCCGCCGGCTTGAGCATCTCGAACAGCCGGGCTTTGGCCGCGGCGTAGGCCTCCATCGTGCCGTGGTAGTCCAGGTGATCCCCGGTGAGGTTGGTAAAAATCGCCACATCCACATCCAGCGCCGCAGCGCGGTCCTGCTCGAGGCCGTGGCTCGACAACTCACACGCCACTGCATGACACCCGCCATCCACCATCTGTCGCAGCGACCGATGCAACTCGATGGGCCCGGGCGTGGTCAGCGCTGCCGGTTCGACGCCGAGGCCGAGGTCGTTATGCACCGTCCCGAGCAGGCCGCATCGCATCCCGGCCCGTTCCAGCAGGTGCCGCACGAGGAACGCGACGGTCGTCTTGCCGTTCGTGCCCGTGACGGCGGCGATGGCCAGATCGCGCCCCGGATGACCGAAATAACGGTCGGCCAGGCGGGCGGTGAGGGCCATGTCGACCTTCGGCCCGCTCGCCCATACCAGGCCCATTTCGGCCTCGGTCCGTGGCGGCCGCGGGGAGATGATCGCGGCGGCGCCGCGTTCAATGGCATCGGCGATGAACTGCTCGCCATCAGCGCCGACGCCCTCCCGCGCGATAAACAACGCTCCCGGCTGAACTTGCCGTGAGTCGTCGGCCAGGGCGGTCAGGGGAATGTCGACCGGGCCGCCGCAGTGCAGCGAGAGCGGCAGCCCATCGATCAATTGCGGTAACGTCACCATCTGATCCCTTTACAAGCCGGGTGGCGCGGCAGAATCCTCGCAGGCGGTATTATCGGCCATTCGCCCCCATTCAGGCCAGAGTTGCCGTGCGATCGCTCCGCGAGGTCGACCGTGATCGCCTCGCGCCTCCGGGGGCTTGCGGCAGGCATGCTGCACCCAGTTTCGGCGGCGTCGGTTAAGCAGGTTCCGATATCAGACGATTCTTATAGCGCCGGACAGATGCGCGTGGAGTGGAAAAGTCGACGTCACGCAACCCGGGGGCGTCCCATAGGTCTGCCCCATGCCCGCTGAGAATCACAGTCCCTCGAATTGCCTTGACCTGCTTCGACTGTCTCCACGGGAGCAGGAAGATATCCTCACGCGAATCGACGGTCAGACCGCCGATGTCGGGGTCAACTGTAAACGAACCGAACCGCGTTACCCCTACCGCCTCCGCGGGGGGCTGATGGTCAGCGTCGAGCATCCGGGGGGATCGCGGATCGGCTGCCTCGTGCGGACACGCAATCTGAGTCGCTCGGGCCTGGGTTTTCTTCATGGCGGCTTTCTGCACCGGGGCACCCGCTGCTCGATGCTGCTTAGAAACGTTGATGCCGATGATGTCACCAGTGCCACCGGGACACTCGTCGAGGGGGCGGTGATGCACTGCCGCCACATCGTGGGACGGGTCCATGAGGTCGGTGTCCGTTTCGACCGCATCATCAACACCCAGGATTTCCTTGCCGGCAGCGAGCAGGATGCCAGCCTTTCCAATGGCGTTCATGCCGATGGCGGCCGCGTCCGGGGCGAAGTGGTCTATCTCGATCGTCGGGATGACCAGCGTGAGCTTGTCCGCTTCCAGTTGGCGGAAATGGGCACGACCGTGCAGACCGCCGGCGAGCCGGCGGAAGTGGCCAGCCTCGGGACCGAGGGCACAGCGGACCTGGCCATTCTGGGCATGGATGAACTTGATGCCTGGGCAGTCGATGCCGTGCGCCGGCTTCGCGGGGCGGAGGGGGGATTTCCCGGGCCCATCCTGCTGTGGGCGGCGAATGATTCTCCGCAACTTCGGCGTGAGGCCCAGCGGGCCGGCTGTGATTTCGTTCTCGTGAAGGGTGATGGCTTTGCCGCGCTCGCCGATGCCGTCCGGAAATACCTTCATGCCAGCCAGGTTGTGACCGAGGCCGGGACGGTGCTTGAGAGCACCCTGTGGTCGAGCACGAAACTGCGCCCGCTGATCCTCAACTTCCTCGAGCAGTTCGAAGAGCAGGTCTGCCGCCTCGAGCACCTGATCGAAACGGGCCAGCTCGATGAATCCCGGGCCCTGCTTGCGGAGATCGTGCCGGAGGCGGCCAACTTCGGCTATCCGCCCATCAGCGGGACGATGGCAGAACTCGATGGCCTGCTCGCGGCGGGCGCCGAGCCGGCCGACCCCGAGCTTCGCGACCTGACGCGGCAGATCGCCGAGCAGTGCGAGCAGGCGTGTGGGGTACGCGCCGTTGCAGACGGTGAAAATTCACAATAGTGCCTGTACGTCTTCCGCAATATTGCCAAATCAAGGCGCCATTCACCGGGAACCGTCCCTCTTCGGGGCGAATTTGAGTTTTTTTCGCGGACTTGTTTGCCTTCGGCCATCCGTGTGGTTTATTTGCCATGAACGAAGCGGACTTGAGGCGGGCCCGAGAGCCCGCCCACACAGGCTGTAAATGGCATACCCGCTGCACGGCAGTTGTGTTGACGCCGTCCTACCCGCAGCGGGATTGGGAGAACCAAGACAATGCATACTCGAACAGGGACGAAGGTCGGGAACGTTATCGTGGTGCCCGCCGTGGCGGCGGTGCTCGTGATGCTGGCGGCGCAGCCGGGGCAGGCGGTGCAGGTCGAGATGGACCACTTCGGTTGGTCCGGTGATTCCAGGACCGATATCGACTCGGGTCCGCAAACGGGCCAGATGCCCGCGGGAGCGATCCTGTGGAACGTGCAGAACGGGGATCATGAGCGCATGGTCACCTTCTGCGTCCAGTTGGATGCGGTGATCCCCCTGAACCCGACCAATTACAGTGGGTCTGGAAATGCGCCTTCAAGTCTGAACATCGATGCGGACAGGGAGGCATTGGTGAGTCAGTGGTTCGGGCAATATTTTGCCCCCTTCGAGGATTTCGTGGAATCCAGCATGATGAGCTGGAATCCGACCGAGGCCATCGCATTCCAACTCGGCCTTTGGGAAATCCTCTACGAGGATCTGGATGATGTCCTGGCAGGTCAAATGGACGTGACCGCTGGCGATTTCGCAACATCGCGGCCCGCAGGGTGGGAGTCATCTCTTGACTTGGCCAATACCTGGCTGGCGGAGATGAACCCGGACCTCCCCGGTGCCGACCTGCTCTGGCTGAGCAACGAGCAGTACCAGGATCAGGTCACAATGGTCCCGCCGGGCGAAGACAACCCCCCGCGGAATCCGCCCAAGACTGGCGCACCGGTGCCTGAGCCCGTGACAGGCACGCTCGCAGCGATGGGACTGGCAGCTTTGGGCCTCGTTGCCGGTCGTCGACGTCGGCCGGTACACGCATAAGGCGCTGGGCCATCCCTGTGAATGACCAACACGCAGGGCATTGGTAAGCGTGCCTCATCCACAAGCCGGCAGCGACCAGGTATACCGATCGCCGGCCCGTACGGCAGCGATACGTGAAAGCAGATCAACCCCCCTCGGCGGCGGACGCCTTCGGTGTCCGCCGCTTTTCTCATCTTGACTGATCATCCGCAGGTCGAGCGGTATACAGGGCAGGTAAAGACGCATCGAAGCACCCCCTGTGGTGCCACACCCGGTGGCTGTATGGAGTTGCCATTGCGCCTGACGTACCATGGCCGGATCGCAGGGGCCGCCGGGCTCGTGCCGCAGGCGACGTTCTGGAGTGTGCGCAGTGGAACCGTTAAAGCGATTCATCGACACCGCCGCGGGGATGGCGCATGCATGGCTCGGCGAGCCCGATGTTGAAGGGTTGGGGGTCGGGCGATCCACTGGAGCCGAGGGCGAACGGTTGAAAGTCAATCACGGCATCAGGCCGGCGCTTCTGCTGCTTCATGATGACCCGTTACTGGACCAAGATGCAGGTGTGCCTGCTGACACGTTCGACAGGCTCGCCGCTGTCGACCCGGCGAGCGCCACGCTGACTGATGCTTCGGGTCAGCACCGTGCGCCTTGGTTCTGGCTCGTGCTGCACCTGCACCTCGCGGCCGCCGCGGTGGTGCATCGCCACGGTCAGTCGGTCGACGGGGCCGGGGCCGATGCCGTCACGGACCGTATTCGCGGCTGGGTGGACCGGCTCAGAGAGGCCCCGGAAGCCGGCCGACGGTCCGGGGCGGGGTTGTGGGCGGCGCTGTGTGGGATGGAGGCGTCGGTGGTGGTTGGTGATCATGCCCTCGCTGCGCAGGCCCATGACCTTGCGGGGCGATGTCTGGATGCCCCCGATGCGGCGGGTGCATTGCATCGCCAGCAACCGGAAGAATCGCTCGACGGCTGGATATTCGCCGAGCTTGTGGCACTGCACGCACTGGGTGATCTCGCTGTGTGGGCACGCGAGCTGAAGGACGACTCACAGAATGAATACATGGGTCGCCTGCGCTACGCGGCCGGTTACCACCTCGAGAACACACAGCCCGATAACGTGACGACACAGCCATGGGGTGCCCTCGCATTCGCACTCGATCCCGCGGCGTGGATGCTCGCCGAGCAGCAGTTGCATGATGTGTCGGTTCAGGCCGGACTGGAAGAAGGTGGGCGAACTGTCGCAGCGCTGCTGCTTGCTGATGCGGTGCATTTCGGCCGGCGGCACCTTGCCTGCTGAGCCGGTGGTGCTGCCGGGCAATCGTCGGTTAACCCGGTCGCTTCGTCCGATGGCTTCCGACTCATCCAAATGTCCTATGTCGGGGTGCTGTTGGCCGGTCGATATCCCGAGATGGCCGCGGTTGGCGTGCCGACGCCGGGGGTGACTCCGGGGGTATTTTGCGGGGGTGAGTCCGGGGCACTTCCGGGGCGCTTCCGGGGGCTTCCGGGGTTTTCAGCAGGAGCGGGCGGCCGGGGGACCGGGGGTGCGGGCGGGGTGTTCCGGGGTGTTTCGGGGGTGACCCCGGTCGTCCGGCTTCCCGCGCGGCGGAAGAATCCGGGGTTTTCCGAGGGTTTCGGGGTGGTCCGGGGTCCGGGGGTTGGGTTCCGGGGTTTCGGGGGTAGGGCGCCGGGTGGCGGGGCGGATATGAAAGAAAACCCCCGCGGGCCATTGCGGCACCGCAGGGGTCTTCCGGGGCATCATCTTTCGTGTCCGACTCCCCCCCGGAATGCCCCCGCGCCCTATGCCCCCGGGAACCCCCGAATCCCCCCGGATTCTCCGCCACACCCCCGTGTTGGCTGGTTTCGGTGGCCGATGAGCGCCACTGGCCCGTGCATCTGCCAACGCTGCTGCGGTCTACCAGGTTGTACGCACACCCATCCCCGCAAGTGCGAAGATCCAGCGCAGCATGAATCCGCACATCGCCGATCCCGGTGCAGAGAGCCTGCCGTTTTCGCCACTCGGCGACCCGCGCACCGGCGCGTGTTGGCGAGCGGATGCATGACACGTGTCGCGGAAGGCTTTTTGCTCTCCCGCCCCCGGAAAAAGGGGAGAGGGGGCGCGAGCCTTCCGCGGCGCGTGTCATACACCCCTGGCGAGCCGATTGTGCGATCACGATCTTGCCAGCGGCCAATGGTGGCGGTAGACTTCCATGCAAACTGGGGCCGTAGCTCAATTGGGAGAGCGCAGCGTTCGCAATGCTGAGGTTGTGGGTTCGATCCCCATCGGCTCCATTGGAGAAGCCACCGTCGGGTGGCTTTTTTCAATGGGTTGCGGCAATGGCCGGGGGGACCGGGGCACCTATCGGAATACCGCCCGCAAGCGATGCCTGATTCGACCGATGTGGCCGACTTCGGCTGGCCCCGGCTTACTCAGGACTGTTGAGCACCTTCAGCTTCTCGCGCAGCGCCGCCTTGGCCTGCTTGAGGTCCTTGTGCTCCGGTGCGTTCTTGTAATAGTCATCGAGCGGGTAGCAGCCGCTGACCAGGCCGTTGCGTGGGGCGGTGGTGCAGTCGCTGAAGGTGCGGCAGAGCAGCTTGGGGTTGCGGAGTTGCCCGTGCTCGAGTGAATCCGCGGGTACCTCGGGATAGGCCAGCACCATCCGGCCGATGCCGATGACATCCACCCAGTCCTCGCGCATCACCGCCTGCGCCACCTGCGGCAGCCACTCCTGAAAATAGGTATACGCCGTGCCCACCTTCACCAGGCCAGGTACGCGGCGGTGAAGCTCGCGCACGATCTGAATCTGCCGGACGCAGCCGACGGTCGGGTCCTCCGGCGGCTGGTAGCCATCGCTGGGCGGGTAGTAGGCGGGTCGCTGGATGTGCGGGTTGTAGTAGGGCGAGCCGGCCGAGAGGTTCACCATGTCGACCTTCAGGTCATCGCGCATCATCTCCAGCAGTTGCACCGGTTCCTCGAGGTCCGGCTCGAGCGGATTGTCCCGCCGACAGCCGAAGCCGGGATAGGGCTTAGCCTTCGACCAGTCATCAGGGATGCCCGGCCCGAGCTTGCCCGGCGTGGCGCCGGCGGGATCGGGGTTGTAGGGCGGCTGATCGAACACCGA
>PUNN01000178.1 GCA_003552605.1 Phycisphaeraceae bacterium | reverse complement strand
GTTCATCGAGGCCCTCGAGCAGGCGGGCGAGTTGCATCGTGTCCGCTGTCGCGTCTCGCCCATGCTCGAGATCAGCGCGATCACCGACCGCGTGAGCAAGTCGCCGGCACCGTCGCTGAGCCCCGCGGCGAAGCGGCTGGACCCGCATCACGCCCACCTCGGCGGCAAGGCATTACTGTTCGAGGATGTCGAAGGCTCGCGCATGCCGCTGCTGATCAATGCCTTCGGCAGCTATCGGCGGATGGAGATGGCCCTCGGCTGCGCCGATGACCGCGGCTTTGAAGGCCTTGCCGAGAAGGTCGAGAAGATCATCAAGCCCGAGCCGCCCACCGGCATGATGGAGAAGGTGCGAAAAGGGCTCGAACTGGCCAAGATCGCCGGGATGGCGCCGAAGTATGCCAGCCGCGGCCCTTGCCAGGAAGTGGTGCATACCGGCGATGAAGTCGACCTGTTTTCGCTGCCGGTGATCCAGTGCTGGCCGCTCGATGGTGACCCCCAGGCGGTGGGCTATCCGCTCAGCCCCGAGCAGGCGGGTACGGCGGCGGGCAGGGGCCGATACATCACCTTCGGCGGTGTCTACACCAATCATCCCGATGATGCCGGTAAGCCCGATGGTCAGCCGCGGCCGACACGGAACATCGGCATGTACCGCGCTCAACTCATCGACCGGGCCCGCACCGCGATGCACTGGCACATCCACCACGATGGCGCTGCCCACTGGCGGGCATGGAAGCAGCGGGGTGAACCGATGCCATGCGCCATCGCGCTTGGGGGTGAGAGTGTGCTGCCGTACGCGGCAACGGCTCCTCTTCCGCCGGGTATTTCGGAACTGCTCTTCGCTGGCTTTCTCAACGATGGCGGCATCCCGCTCGTGCGGTGCCGGACCATCGACATGCACGTGCCCGCCTCGGCCGAGATCGTGATCGAGGGCCACGTGCGGACCGATGCCGGCACGATCGACTACGACCCGCGGACGGGGGCTGAACTCGGCCCCGGCGCCGTCTTTGAAGGGCCGTTCGGCGATCACACCGGCTTCTATTCGCTGCCGGACCGCTACCCCATCTTCGAGGTCAGCGCCATCACGCATCGCCGCGATCCGATCTACCCGACCACGATCGTCGGCCTGCCACCGCAGGAAGACTACTACATGGGCAAGGCGACCGAGCGCATCTTCCTGCCGCTGCTGCGCACGATCGTGCATGACATCATCGACTATGACCTGCCCATCTTCGGTGCCTTCCACAACTGCGCGTTCATCAAGATCCGCAAGCAGTACCCGCTTCAGGCGCGGCGGGTGATGCACGCGATCTGGGGTGCCGGGCAGATGGCATGGACGAAGATGATCGTGGTGGTGGACCACGATGTGGATGTGCATGACCACGAGCAGGTGCTGTTTCACCTGTGCGCCAACTGCGATCCGGGCCGGGATGTGGAAGTGGTCAACGGCCCGCTGGACATTCTCGACCACGCTGCGCCGCGCCTCGGCGCCGGCCACAAGATCGGCTTTGATGCCACGCAGAAGATGCCGGGCGAGGAATGCGGCGGCCATCCCGTGCGCGACTACCCGCCGATCCTGAAAATGAGCGAGGACATCCTTGAGCGCATCACCCGCCGCTGGGGCGAGTACGGGCTGTCACCTTGAGCCGGTCCCGGCTCCTGTACCCGTCTGGCCGCTTGTCAACCACGGGCAAGCAGGGCAAACGCATGTAGGTGCGAAACAGGGTGGCATGGTCAGCGGCTGTCCGCAGCCGATGGCCATGCAGGCTCGTAAAAGCGGGTTCGCCGCATGGCCATCAGCCGCCGGCCGGAGACACGACTGCTGACGATGCCACCCAAGCGACATTCGTTCGCCCCGGCGTGCGGGGGCGGTGCTCGCAGGGCGGGTTGATCGTAGACTGCCTGCCGCCATGACCTCGCGGCCGCTTCAGGAAATCCAGGTCTGGTTTTATCTGCCCGCTGTCGGATTGGGGGTGGGGCTGGGCGTGGGGTTGGAACCGGATGTCCCCGACTGGCTGATTCTCACGCCGCTGGCGCTGCTGCTGTATGCCACGTTCGTGCAGGTGCCGCTGACACGACTGCCGGGCGCCGTGTTGGAAGGGCGGTTCATGGCCGCGGCGGGGCTCGGCAACTTCTTTCTGATCCCCGCCGCCGTCTGGGCCCTGAGTTGGCTCGTGCCACCAGAGCCGGCCATTCTGCTGGGCCTGTACATGGTGCTCCTGGTGCCCTGTACAGACTGGTTCATCGTCTTTTCGCATCTCGGCCGTGGCGATGCGAAGCTGGCGATTGCCAGCACACCCCTGCTCCTGCTCACCCAGTTTGTGCTATTGCCTTTGTATCTGTGGCTGTTCATGGGCGAGACGTTCGCCGAGGTGATCCGAGCGGGGCCATTTTTGCAGGTTTTCATGCTGTTGATCGGGCTGCCGCTTGTGGCAGCGGCGTTGACACAGCGATTCAGCGCCCGCCATGAGCGGGCCGCGCGCATGGTCGGTTGGCTTGAATGGCTGCCCGTCCCCGCGCTCGCCATCGTGTTGATGCTGATCGCGGCGGCGCATGCGGGCGAGGCGATACACCACGTGTGGGGCCTCGAGCGTATCGTGGTCGTGTTTGCCCTGTATCCCATCGTGGCGGCGGCCATCGGGATCGCCATGACGCGGCAACTGCATCTCAGCGCAGCGGCCGGGCGTACGCTGACATTCAGCCTCGGCACGCGCAACTCGTTTGTGGTTCTGCCCTTTGTGCTGGCCCTGCCCGATGGCTGGGAGATGGCAGGCACCGTGGTGGTGCTGCAACCGCTGGTCGAGCTGCTGGCCATGCTGGGGTACCTGCGCATCCTGCCGCGATGCAACTGGCTGGAACCCCCGCAGGGCAACGTAAGGGATTGATTGCGGCGATCCCCCAATGGTAATCGCTCAAACCGGGGTGCGTACAGCAAGACGAAAGTTTGGACAGTGCTGCATGCTGAGGTCACCGACAACACCTGTTGCCCCCGTGCATCCTGCGGCGGGTGCATGACACGCATCGCGGCTAGCCGGTCGGGCCCTCGAAATCCCTCTCCCTCGCAAGAGGGGCCGGGGGTGAGGGCGGGGCCGGACGGGCTCTGCGTTTCGCCCCCTCACCCCAGCCCTCTCCCGAGGGGAGAGGGAGGAAGAGCCCGCCGCGGCGCGTGTCATGCGCCCTCCTGCGGCACACTATCTGTGTCAGAAAGCGATGGCCGCCCATACATCAGGCCCCACGTTCCCGCCCGACTGAGCATCGTTCCGTCCGCGTCCGCTCAGCGTGCCTTGCCGACCGGAGGTGCAAATGTTCAGCCCGTGGCGGTGGTCCGCGGTGACCCGCTGCTTGAAGTGCCACGCGGGCTGCTGCTTCCGCGGCCGCGGGCGAAGGCCGGTGGCAGGGCCGAGATGTGGGGGCCGGCGAGGATGCGCTCGAGGAAGAACTCGTAATCCTCAATCTGGAGCCGGGCGAGGGTGTGGTGGACGCGCACCTTCTGAAGCAGCAGTGACCAGTGGGCCTTGTCCGCGGCGATGGCGAGGATCTGCGCGCGCAGCTTGGCATCGCGCAGCGCTTCGCCCGTGGCCCGCTCGAGCCGGCGGCGAATTCGATCGTGGTCCACGTGCACGGCGATGCGGACTGCGCGCTGGGCTTCGGCATCGAGGCCGGCGGCGAGCGAAGGGTCGGCCTCGAGGTAGCGTTTGAGCCAACGCTGGGCCTGGCGGCTCTGCTGGAGGAAATGCTTCCGGCCCGCCTCTTGGCGGCGCCTCGGCGAGAGCGCCCGGTTATACAGGCGCAGGTCCTGGCTCCAGCTTTCATCGAGCTCGCCGAGGGCGTAACCGGGGTCGAACCGTCGCCGCAGTGTGGTGGCGAAGTCGAAGTCGGGGTAGATCGCCTTGTGCATGAGCTGATGAGCGAGCTCGGCCTCGGGGTGGAACACACGGTAGAAAATCCGCCGCCGCGCTGCATTGAGATCGTCGACCGCCTGTTCCCCCAGCCGCTGCCGCACGATCTCGTAGGATTCGCGCGTGGGCCAGAGAAAGTGGTCCGGGCAGAAGATGAAGCCCGGGTAGGTGCGGTCGAGCTGGCGGCAGGCGGTGGCCACGCGAATCTGGATCGCCCGGCAGATGAAGTGAAACCACATCGCCTGCATCGGCCGGCGAACCCAGAGCGTGAACGTGAACAACCAGCCCATGCGGGCGCGCTTGCGCGCTTCGAGCAGGGGGGCGGCAGCATCGAACTGCTCACGCAGCTTCGTGTCCGTATGGTGGAATGGAGCGCCATCGTAGAAGTCTTTCACGAAGGCCAGGTCGTAGCGGATGCGGTTGTGCAGCAGCGACCGGCCCACCGGTACGCCGATGGCGTAATCGAAGACGTACCGCCAGCCATCCTCGCTCAGGCCGAAGCAGGCGAACAGCCGGCCCATGTCATCATCGGCCTTGGCCTTGTCGAACCGCATGAGGTTGAACAGCTTCCGCTCGATGCCGTCGCGATGGGCACGGATGGCCTGCTGCTCGGCATGGCGGTCGGCCTCGCTCGCAAGCGCCTGCTCGTAATGGAACACATGGCTCCACAGTGCGGCGGCGTGGATGTCGCTGCGCGCCCGCTTCATGTCCTCGAGCAGGTTGCTTCCCTTGGCTTCGGCGAGCATGAGGAAGTGTTTCGAGAATGAGCCGCTGACAAACATCAGCGTCAGCCCGCCGAGGCAACTGATGATCAGGATCAGCCCCGTGCCCGTCATCGCCGCGCGGGCGGAGATGCCGGTTTCCACCTGCTGCCCGAGCAGCAGCAGTCCGCCGAAGGTGATCCCCACGGCCATGGTTCGCCGAAAGGTGCCACGATAGAGCCAGAAGCCGAGCAGTCCAAGCACATCGGCAATGGTGAGCAGGCCGTTGACATCGTTCCAGAGTATCCGCAGCCGTCGCAACCCGCGTCGAATGCCGTACCAGAGCGCTTTCATGCCCACCATCGTACCGGCTGGGTGCCGGTGGAGGCAGGCCCTCTCGCCGCGGGGCGTTGCAGCGTGCATGACTCATCTCGCCGCTGGCCGGCCGGCATCGCCCTTCGGGCTGTAACGTGCCAGGGCGTAGCAAAGCGAAGCCGGGGATGGGGGGTAAGTGCCGGGGTCGGTTGGGCTCCGCGTGTTTCCCTCGCCCCAGCCCCTCCGGAACCCCCGGGAGATGGGGAGATGGAGCAGGCGCCTTCCCCGACATGCATCATGCCCCCGCGCAGCGCCCGAGGGACTTTCGGATGCGCTTGTGGGGGCGGCAGCGGAGCATTGCACTCAAAGTGATGAGAAGTCAAGGCCCCGAGCGAAGTGTCATGACCCCCGTGTGCAACTCGCCTCGCTCATGGCCACGCTGCTGTAAATGGACCGGTCAGCACACCGTTGGCGGCGATGGTCCCGCCCACTTCAGGGGTTGCAACAGTCCGTCTCACAGCATCGAGCGGTCGATCGGTCGGGTTAAGTGGAAGGGGACAGACACAGCCCGCGGCTGCGGGTGACGGCATGGCGCAGCGAACGGTAAAGAGCGGTGCGGTGATTTTCGTCTCGGCGGTCTCCGCGTGTCAGGGCAGCATCAATGGCGCCCTGGGCGGCAGCGTCGGGGACGTCCATCCTCGCACATTTCATCAAGACGCTGGCGCTGGCGCTCATAGGCCCGCGTCTGGGCCCGCTCATCTCGGAGGAATATCCATTCATCATCATCCCGGACACGATCCGGATCATCCTCGGGATCCCAGAACCACTCCGTCTGGGCAAAAATGTCCTGATCGCCGAACTCATCCCATACCTGGTCGCCATCTGCCTCTTCATCGAGTTGAATGATCTGCTCGCGGATGTCGTCCGGATACCGCTCGAGCCGGAGGACCTTCCAGTCACCGGGGCGGCAATCGCCGCAGGAGTAAATGTGCGCTCGCACCAGTGTCTGGCCCCTTCGATTCGTGATTGGCGGGTGCTGACCGCGCTCGACCTGTTCAACTTCCCCCGTGTCCACATTCCAGAAGTATTCGGTGCCAGTGCCGCGCCCTCCTCCCCATTGCGTCACGAACAGCACCAGGATGGCCACGATGACAAGGCCACCTGCGACACCCGCCCCCGCGGCGGGGTTGTTATTGAGCCAGTCGCGCAACCGATACATGGCAGTGTTCCTTACGTTGGAGCCCAAGGGGGCTGATCATGGCTTGTGGTGTCGGTATTGACCGCCACCGTCTACCACCTGTTCACCGAACGGTGCCAAGGCGGGCATTATGTAACGATAGCATACGAAATCCACCCCGGCAAAGACAGAAATGCGCAGGCTGCGGCAGGGGGCGCATGACACGCGCCGCGGGCATATTTCTCCCTCTCCCCTCGGGAGAGGGTCGGGGTGAGGGGGGCTCGGTGCAAACGCCCAAATGCTTCATGTGCCGTCTTCCCCGCCTCATGCAGGGGTCGGCCTTCGGTTCAGCCACGGCACGACCGGCACGAATCTACCCTCACCCCAGCCCTCTCCCGCCCCCGG
>PUNN01000380.1 GCA_003552605.1 Phycisphaeraceae bacterium | reverse complement strand
GCTTCGGGGGGCTTTACGCACTCTTGGCCTGGGCGGGTTTGCAATGGTTGGCCACACCGGCCGGGCCGCCGGCGGTTCTGGCCGCAGCGGGGGTGGGGGTCGCGGGGCTGGTGCGGCTCGGCCCGAAGGCATGGCCAGCGGTGTTTCTGGGGATGGGCGTAGCGCATGTGGCGGCAGATGGCTCTTTTTCCGGCCTCGCCGGGGCCGGACTCGCCGCCACGGCCGCCACCGCCGGGGCCCTGATCGGACGGGCACTGGCCCTTCGATTCATCGACCCTTCGTTGCCCCTGTCCAATGGGAGCGGGCTTGCCGGATTCATGCTGGTCACCGCGCCCCTTGCGAGCATACCCGGGGCAATCGCCGCCGGCCTGGGCGTGGCTATTGACAGCGGCATCGCCGCGCCGGCTGTCACCGCGGCCATCCTGAACTGGTGGCTGGCCGAGGCGCTCGGCATCGCCGTGGTCGGGGCGCCGCTGCTGGTGCTGCTGGCCCCCGCCGAGCATTGGCTGCCGCCGCGGCGGATCGCGGTATGCATCACGCTTTGCCTCTGCCTGCTCGGCACATGGATGGTGGGCCTGATCACGAGTCGCTACGAAGCCGCTCAGGATCGCGATGAGTTCCGCGACTGGGCCCGGCCGGTATCTCGCCACATCGAATACGCGCTTCACACCAACGCTCAACTGCTGGTCAACGCCGGATACTGGCTGGGTGATATCGATGATGAGATCCCCGCTGAACGGTTCTTTTCCATCGCGCAGCACACCTACGAGCAAGGTGAGGCCATCGATGCAATCGGATGGATCCCGTGGATACGTGATGAGCAACGTGATGTCTTCGAACAGCGCATGCAGGCACATCTCGAAGGCTTCACCATCACCGATGCCGAAGGCGGCGACCTGCGGCCCGCCGATCGGCGGGCGGTCTACGCACCGCTTCAGCACATCGCCAATCCTGATGATGACCGCACTCGTGCGCTCGGCTTCGACCTGCTTTCTGAAACCATCCGCCGGGAGGCCGTCGAGGCCACGGTACGGCACGGCACCATCACGGCCACATCACGCCCCGTGCGGATCCACTCCCCGCAGCGCAACCTGTCGACACTGCTGTTCATCCCCCTGTATGAAAACGAGGGCTCGGGCCATGACGGCCCGCTGGAGGAGGCGCCGCTTCGTGGCATCCTCAACGCCGCGATGGACCTGTACGGGCTGGTCGCGCCCGCACTCGACGTCGCCGAGGGTCGGGCAGCGGTGCTGGCGATTGTGGACGCCACCGATCCCGCGGAACCAGTCGAGTTGCTTTCGATCCGCAACGGAAGCGACCCGGCCACCTCTGCTGACCAGAGGCCGGTCCGCGCAGATGCGGACGCTGCAGCGCCCGATTTCGAACGCAAGGTGGCGTTTGCGAATCGCACATGGGCAGTCCGCCTGCACCAGCCTTTGCTGAGTGCGGCACCGTTCGGCTGGCAAACGACCATCGCGCTGTGGGCATCCCTGCTTCTCTCCGCCATGCTGCTGTCCCTGGTGCTGGTCCTCAGCGGCCGGACACTGACATATCAGCGGCTGGCTCAGCGGCGTTATCTGGAGCTTCAAAGCGCCAGCGCCACGGTCGATGAGCAGGTGCGCGACCGGATGTACGCCGAAGCCATGCTTGACGACAGCGAACGACGCTTCGCCACGCTCGCCATGGCTTCACCGGTGATGATCTACCATGCCGACGCTGATGGCAGGATCGACTTTGTCAACCGCAAGGCTGAGCAGATTGTCGGCTGTCCACCGGAAGCATTGCTCGGTGATGGGTGGCTCCGCTTCATCCACGAGCATGACCGCCCCCGCGTGCATACGCAGTGGGAACAGGTGGTGACCTGTGGCCGGCCGCTGCATGCAGCATATCGCATGGTCCGGCCGGATGGTGAAACCATCGAAGTGCTGGAACAGGGTGTGCCCGTACGCGATGCGGCCGGGACGTTGACCGGGTCCGTCGGGACCATCACGGATGTGACCCCGCTGAAGGAGACCGAGCGCGCGCTCGTCGAAGCCGAGCAGCGTTACCGAATGGCCACTGAAGCCGGCGGCACCGCGGTGTGGACGGCCGACCTCAAGCGGGGGCGTTATATCATTGATGGGGAACTCGCCGCGAAACTGGGCGTGCCGCCGAAGCAGGACACCTGCGACACCTGGCAGGCGCTGATTCACACCGATGACCGTGTATGGGTCGGCTCGCAATGGAATGAATGTTGCAACGGCCAGCGCTACCGTCTCGATATCGAGTGCCGAGCGCATGATGCCGAGGGAGAACTCCGATGGCTGGATGTGCATGGAACGGTGATTCGCGATGGTGAGGGTGCGGCGGTGATGCTCACCGGCATCGTTCGCGATGTGACTGAACGAAAGCAGCAGGAAGAAGCCCTGCGATCGAGTGAGCTACGCTACAGGACACTGCTCGATAATCTGCCGGATTACATCGGTCGCTTCGATCACGCGATGCGGCACATCTACATCAACTGCGGGCCGCTCGAAGCGTTGCCAGGGGCCGGTGCCGCCTGCCCCGGCCGCACACTTGCCGAAATCGGTCTCGAGCGAGAGGAGGCTGAGCGCCTCGAGCATGCGATCGCCGCTGTCTTCGAGCACGGTGAGCCCGCAAGCCTCGAACACGACCTGACGCTGAATGGCGAAGTCCGGCACTTCGAGTTCCGCATGCTGCCCGAATACGCCATGCCGGACCAGATTGCATTCGTACTCACCATCGGCCGGGATGTCACCGAGCGCCGACGGGCAGAGCATGCCCTCGAGAACGCCAGAAGTGAACTCGAGCACCGGGTGGCCGAACGGACGGACGAACTGGAGCAGGCCAACAAAAAGCTCATCAAAGCCAACCGCGATCTCGTGCAGGAGATCATTCAGCGCGGCGAAATCGAGCAGGAACTGCGCCACAGTCGGCGATTCACCGAGAACATCCTCAACGCTGACCCGAGCCATATCTACATCGCCGACCTGATTTCGAGATGTGCCGGGTTTGTCAACCAGCGGCTGGCCGATTTTCTGGGCATCGGCCCCGCCAATCCCGGTGAGATCACCGCGGAGACCATCTCCGAACGCCTGCACCCTGAAGATCATGCGGTATTGATGCGCCATCTTGATGTGCTGTGGCAACTGCCTGACGGTAAAGTTGCTGAATGTGAACTTCGGCTGCGCTCCCCGCGCGATGACTATCGCTGGATGCACCTGTACGACACGGTCTTCGCCCGGGACCGCGAGGGCCGGCCCACGCAGGTGCTCGGGAGCGCCGTCGACGTCACCGATCGCAAGGTGGCCGAGATCGGCGTACGGCGGGCCGAACGTCTTGCCGCCATCGGCACCCTTGCCGCGGGCATTGCCCACGAGATCAACAACCCCCTCGGCACGATTCTCATTTCCGCACACGAGGTGCGATCGTCAATCGATGATGGCAGCAGCCGTGAGCTCGAGCACGCCCGCGACATGCTCGAACAGATCATTGCCAGCACCAACCGGTGTGGCGACATCGTCAAGCGGGTATTGCGATTCACCCGGCAGGCCCACGCTGAGCGGAGTGATCACGACCTTGCCGAGGTGGCCCGCAACGCCATCGAGATCACCCACCGCCATATCGAGAATCAGGGCGCCACCGTGGACCTCGATGCCGAGCCCGCCCTGCCACCTGCCAGCATTTTTGCCACGGAAATGGAGCAGGTGTTCATCAACATGATTCAGAACGCCGTGAATGCCGGTGCTGACCACGTCCAAATCCGCATCCGATCTGATAACACCCCCGACGCTGACACCCACCCGCGTGATGGTGGTGGCAACCGATCCGCCGAAGGGCAACGCTGCAACCACGGCCGGATCACGGTCGAAATCCGCGATAACGGCCGTGGCATCAGCGAGGCCGATGCCACCCGCATCTTCGACCCGTTCTTCACCACGCGGCTGCACGAGGGCGGCACGGGCCTCGGGTTGAGCATATGCCACGGGATCGTCAGCGATCACGGTGGGGAAATCCGCATCGAGCATACCGGCCCGGACGGCACCACGTTCCGCTTCGACCTGCCCGTGGCCGGACCGGATGGCACCCCCGCCACATGACCCTGTGGCACCGTCCCGGTCATGCACCAGGTGCGGAGCACCGGGCCGCGTGCGGCGATGACATCACGGCGCAGCGGAGCCGATCCGTGCCTGCCATGGGTAAGCGGGACAATCCCGTGCTGATGGCCTGCCGCTTCTCGCAATCATACAGTCAAGGACAGCGCCGCATGTCCCCTCGCTGCGCGATCCGGGCACGCGATCTGAAAACCACATCGGCATCGTCGCGGCGCAATGGCACGACCCCTCACAGCCCTTGCACTCCACAGCCCGAACGGCAACTCACACCCATACGTTCATGAACAGCGCAGGCTCGGTCGTCTTGCCTTTGAGATCACCCACGCTGGTGGTGACGAACTTGACCTCGAGTTCCGGGTGCTGATCAAGCCAGTCGTTGATCATCTCATCGAGGTGCTCCATCGCATCGAGCCGCAGTTTGGCCACGAATGTCTTGACGTGGGTGGCGCCGGAGCCATCGGCGTTGGGCTTGCGCTGCCAGGTCTTTTCGTGGACCGGCCGGCTCTGTCCGAAGGCGCGGATCTTGCTCTCGCCTTTGGAATCACCATCATCCTCGATCTCGACAAGGTCAACCTTGTCCAGATCATCTTCATCCCCCTCATCCTCACCCGAGATGGGGATGGCGTTGGCGAGCAGTTCCTCATCACTGCGACTGGACTGTTTCGGATCGGACATGGATGCAACTCCTTGAACGGGTTGGCCAAACGGCCAAGACGATTTCAGCGGGACGGGCCCCGACGCGGGGAACGAATTCACACGTCCCATTCCAACCCTCGCCCCCCCGGAAAACCCCCGTAAGGCTCCCGGAATCCCCCCGAAATTGCCCCGGTAAAGCTCCGGTCCGGACTCCATGAAAACCTGAAGCCCGGCCGCCGTACATGCGCCCCTTGACGGCCCCATACCACGCGAGCCGCGGTACGGCAGAGAAGACCGCCCGCAACATCATACCCGCAGCCCGCGGTCGCGTCACCCCTTTTCAGACACCTATGCCTTTTTCACGCTTGCATGCGCAGCACCTTGAGTTTCAGGAGCATCGCCGTGGGTTCCGCAGGCATCCACCGCCTCGGCCACGGGCATCACCTGCCGTCGCTACAACAGCACGGCCGCGCGCCATCGCCCGGATTCGAGCCGACAAAGCTCGACCCGCCCGGTGAAATGGTTCAGTACGATCTCGAGCACGCGTCGATGCTCGCCCCACAACAGCGGCCTGTAATGGCCCTCGTCCACCCGCCATACCCGCCCGCGGCCGCCGGCCGCGGGCTGCTCGGCGGGCGGGCCGATGGGGCCCTGGTAGCGCAGGTACACCCGGCGATGCGGGGGCAACTGCTCGATCAGCCACCATCCCACCCCGCGCCATGTCCGCGGCGGTGGATCCACCCGACCCGCCCAGAGCTTGCCCTGCGGGGCCGCTGGGTCGGCCAGCAGCCAGTCGTGGTGTGAGTTGAGCCCCCAGGCGTGGCGCAGGACCACGGTCGGCAGCCAGCCGGCGGTGCCGGTGGCCGCGGGGCCGATGGCGAAGTCTGGTGGAGGGGAGGTCACCGCTTGTCATTCCGTTTCCGGCGGCGTATCTTGCCGTAGCCGGCGGAACTGCCGCCGGGCGATCGCGGCCGCCCCGCCGCGCTGCCGCAAAGCCTGCAAACAAGGAACCGCAGCGATGGACCGATCACGGATGCATCGGGGCCACGCCACCGCGCTGGCTGTCATGGTAACGGTATGCATCGGGCTGCTGAGCACCGGGTGCACCACGCCCAAGTTGCTCGCTGATCGTGCCGAGCGCCAGATGGCCCGGGGCGAGTTGACCGAGGCCGAGAATACCCTCGACCGCGCCGAGGAGATGCACCCCGCGGCCTGGCGGACGCAGTACATGAGGGGGCGGCTCCGCCTCGAGCAGGACCGGCCCCATGAAGCCGAAACCGCCCTCAAACGGGCCCTGAGCCTGCGGCCCACCCACGAGGAAACCGAGGACATCCTCGATCTGATCGCCGAGTCTCTCTATCAGCAGGGCGAAGACTCCGAGCGGGCGCTGCGGCAATTCCTCGATCGGCAGGTCCGGGACCGTGGCTCAGCCCGCGACTATGCGCGAAAGGGTCTGTACCTCGCCCGCCTTGGCGACCCGGATTCGGGCATCGTCGCCCTTCGCCAATCAATGGCACTCGATCCGGTTGGCGATGCCTATTCCCACAAGGCCATGGCCGAGTTGTACCGCATCATCGGCGATCACCGCCGCGAACTGCGTTCGCTGCGGCATGCGTTCTTTCTTGATCCAAACGACCAGGAGGTCCGGGACCGGATGAAGGAACTCGGTCACGAGCCCGGCCCGACAGCGGGCCTCGCACCCCCGCTGCTGCGGTAATGCATCCAACAGGCATGACCTGCATCGGTTGCGGTATGGACAATGAGGTTGTGCAGCAATGCCACGTTGACAAGGATTAGACATCGGGCGGTGGCCATCCCCCACGCGTACCTTTGCACGCCCCGGTGGATAATGCCAGGTGATGCCCGCGCTGCCTCAACTTGAAACACTCGATCAGGAGGACCGCACCATGAAGACGATCTTCCACCTGCAACTGACAACCATGCTTGCTCTGCTGCCGGCCATCGGGGCGTGCGCTGCGCCGCAGCCGATGGCAGAGGCCGATCCCGGGGAACGCGATCTCCAAACGGTTGCGGAACTGGATAAGGCCCCGGGCAATATTACCGTGACACCTGATGGCGACGTGATCATCAGCCTGCACCAGCATTTCGAGCCCGAGGTCCGCGTGGCGCGGGTGACCGATGATGGGCAGCTTGAGCCTTTTCCCGATGAGCACTGGAACGCCGGTGATGAGCCGGGGTATCTCGCCCTCGACAGTGTACTGGGCATCCAGTCCGATACCCGCGGCATCGTCTGGATGCTCGACAACGGCATGCGCAACGACATCACGCCAAAGCTGGTGGCGTGGGACACCCGGACCGACCGGTTGCATCGCATCATTCACCTGCCGCCGCCGCTGGTGCCCGAGGACCAGTTCGTCAATGATCTCGCCGTCGATCTGACCCATGACCATATCTATATCGCCGATCCCGCCGGCGGTGAGAATGCGGCGATCCTGGTGGTGAACCTGGAAACCGGCCACGCCCGCCGCGTGCTCGAGGCAGACAGTAGCGTCGTCCCCGAGGACATCGACATGGTGTTCAACGGCCAACCGGCCGAGATTCTCGATGAAGATGGCGAGACGTTGCGGCCGCGGGTGGGTGTCAACCCGTTCGCTGTCGATGCTGACAATGAATGGCTCTACTACGGGCCGATGACCGTTGAAACGATGTACCGCATCCGCACCGCCGACCTGCGCGATCCGGACCTCGATGACCAGGAGCTTTCGGACCGCGTCGAGCGCTATGCCGACAAGCCGATCGGGGATGGCATCAGCGTGGACAACGCCGGCAACATCTACATCAGCGCGATCACGGACAACGCGGTCGGGGTGATCCACACCGACCGCACATACGAGGTGCTGTTCGAGGATGATGAGTTGCTGCTGTGGCCCGATGCTTTCAGCTATGGACCCGACGGGAAGATGTATGTGGTGGCCAACCAGCTTCACCTTGGCCCGGTGCTGAATGCCGGCGAGGATGAGACCGAGCCACCCTACTACATCTTCCGCTTCCAGCCGCTGGCGCCGGGGACCATCGGGCGGTGAGCCTGGTGGTCCGCCGCCGGAGCTGCTGACCAGGATCTTGCAGCAGTGCGGGTTGTGGCGTCCACGCCACCAAGACCAGGCCAACCGTGGTCACGTACGCGCGCAAAACTCCGTGTTCTGTACGCCGCGTTTTCATTGCCCATTGGACCCGGTGTAGTTCAACCTTTGACAAGGTGTCTGCTTGATGGATGTTTACTTGAATGGCGCGATGCTGCCCGAAGCCGAAGCACAGGTCCATGTGCAGGATGCAGGCATCCAGCATGGTGTGGGCCTGTTCGAGACGATTGCGGTGCGCAACGGCCGCGCGTTCCGTCCTGCACTACATGTTCAGCGGCTGATCCACAGTGCGCGTGAACTCGGCCTTGGCAGGCCTGTCGATGCCGAACACCTGCTCGATGCGATCCGCACCACCATCGCCCACAACGCCGTGCGCGAGGCACGGTTGCGGCTGACCGTGACCGGAGGGCAGATCTCACTGCTTTCACGAAACGACGAAGCGGGCGATGACGATGGAACACCGCCGGTTGAGCCCACCGTCTTCGCTGTGGCCACGCCACCGACGGTTTACGATTCACGCTACTTCGAGCAGGGCATCATGGTCACCGTGGCACCGCAGGCGGTCAACGGCTTCGACCCGGTCAGCGGGCACAAGACACTGGCCTACTGGTCGCGCCTGCTGCGCCTGCGTCAGGCGGCGCAGGCGGGTGCCGGCGAGGTGATTCACCTGTCGAACACCAACCACCTTGCCTCGGGCGCGATCTCGAACCTGCTGCTTGTCAAGGATGGCGCCCTCCTCACGCCCTGGGCACGCGGTGAAGAGGAACAGGGTGCCCTACCCGCCGCGGTCCTGCCAGGCATCACCCGCCAGACGGTGATCGAAATCGCCGAGCGTAAGAAGATCCCAGTACACCGCCGCACGATGAGTATCGATGATCTGCTCGAGGCTGATGAAGTCATGCTGACCAACGCCTCGTGGCACATCCTCCCCGTGACCCGGGTGGAGAAGAAGACGATTGCCGATGGCCGCGTGGGCCCGATGACCACGATGCTGCGCGAAGCATTGCTGGAACTGATCGCTCACGAGACGACCACGGATGAGGTGGATGAAATGAACGGCCTCGACCGGTAGTCCCGGCAGCGCTGTCGAAGGGCCGGCCGCCCCCTTCTACCGGCCATATCCCCCTGCCCGGATCATTCGTGGCGTTCAGAGGTTGGCGACTTCGATGAGGGTGCGGGCGGCATCGTCCTGAAAGCGGACGGTTCTGAACTTTGCGGTGACCCGGTCGAGCGCTTCGACCTGCGCAGCGCGTGCCTTCGGATCGGCGATCAGCGAGTCGAGGGCGCGGGCAATCGGGGCCGGGCCGTTAAACCACGGGACAAACTCGTCAATCACCCGATGGCCATCCATCTCGGCGATGAGGTTGGGCAGGGTGAACGTCCGGGTGTACACGATCCATCTGCCGAGGACGTTCCACTGCAAGCGGCTCATCCTGTACATCGCCACCATCGGCCGTCGATGTAGCGCCACGTGCAACGTCGCCGTCCCACTGGTCACCAGCGCTGCATTGCACCAGGCCAACACATCCTGAAGCCGCGCCGTTTCGATGCTGAGCGTCCCCGGTTTGATCTTCTGGCCGTAGCGGCGGTCCACCAGCGCCTGTAGTTGCGCGGCCACCGCATCGCTGTAGGCGGCCACGGTCGCACACAGGCCTGGGTGGCGCGATTGCAACTCGGCGAAGGCATCGAGCATGACAGGGCCGTTGCGGTCGATTTCCGCGCGGCGGGAGCCGGGAAGGATCGCCAGCTTCACCTCACCCGCCGGCAGCCGGTGGATCACCTCCGGGGCCGGCTGCGGCCAGTAGCCGGGTTCGGCGGCGGGATGGCCGACGAACGTGGCCGCCACGCCCCGTTGCTCGAACCAGGGCTTCTCGAACGGGAGCAGACACAGGGCATGGTCGCTGAGCCGGCGCATCCGACGCACACGCCACGGCGCCCACGCCCATAGCTGTGGCGCGGCCAGATGCGCGATTTTCGCCTGCGGCTGCAACCGCCGCACCGCCGCGCAGATCGACCAGTTCGCCGCCGGGCTGTCGACGGGAACCAGCGCTGCGATGTCATGGCCGCGAAGCCAACGCCGCAGGCGGTGCAACCGCCGCAGGTGCTGCCACACGTGTGAGACCCCGGGCAGGAGCATGACCGGATGCGCAGTGGTGGTCTCGAGCAACTCAACCCCGGCCGCCGCCATGCGCGGACCGCCGAGTCCGAAAATGGTCAACTCCGGCCGCAACTGGCGCAGCCGCGCGGCCACCGCGGCGGCGAGTTCATCGCCGCTCGGTTCGAACGCGGTCATCAACAGCCGGGGCGCGGTGCGGGCCATGGCGAGCAGTTTACGTCCCCCGCACCTGCGTGTCGGCCGGGGCCACGACAGAAACGCTTGCCACCGAGGCAGGAGATGCGACCAACACCTCCGCAGCATCCAGTGTCAGCGATCGACCGCGCCGATCGCCGACCACGTCGCTCTCGGATGGGAGCAAACAAAAGAGCCCGGTGCCACATGGCACCGGGCTCGGATCGAACAGGTCACAGGATGCAGAACAGGAATCAGCGGTCGCGATCGCGCCGGCGATCCGGGCGACGGGTATCCCGCGCTTCATCACGATCGCGACGATCCCGGCGCCAATCACGGCGGTCATCGCGATCACGATCCCGACGCCAGTCGCGGCGGTCACGGTCGGGCCTCGCCTCGTGCCGCATCTCCATCCGGCCACGCACACCTTCACGGAGTCTTTCCTGCTGAGCCTTGACCGCAGCCTTGCGGCGTTCAAGCGCCTTGATGCGCCCTTCGGCCTTGTCCTTGTCCTTCTTCGCATCCGCAAGCGCCTTTTCAATGCGCTCGAGGCGATCGCGAAGCTGGCCGGCACGTTCCCGGGTCCGCTCATGCATGCTGCGGACCATCTCACGACGCCGCTCAGGGCTCATCTCACGCAAACGCTCCATCGCCCGCTCACGCATGGCTTCGCGGTCGGGTCGGGCACGGCGGTCCGCGCGGTCACGGCGGTCGCGATCACGGCGATCGGCTCGCTCAGGGCGGTCGCGACGCTCGGCGCGGTCACGCATCTCACGCCAACGCTCAAGGCCACGCTCCATCGCCTCACGGCGCTCCTCGCCACTCATCTCGCGCCACTGCTCGATCCGCTCACGCATCGCCTCACGGTCCGGACGCTCCGGACGGTCACGGCGGTCCGCGCGGTCGCGATCACGGCGGTCGGCTCGCTCAGGGCGGTCGCGACGCTCGGCGCGGTCACGCATCTCACGCATGCGCTCACGGCCACGCTCCATCGCCTCACGGCGCTCCGCGTCTCTCATCTCGCGCCACTGCTCGATCCGCTCAAGAATCGCCTCGCGATCCGGACGCTCGGGGCGGTCGCGGTCCGCCCGGTCCCGGCGTTCGCGGTCCGAGCGCTCAGCGCGTTCACGGCGCTCACGGTCAGGACGATCCGCGCGGTCGGGCTGCTCGCCCCCTTCCAGGCGCTCCAGCCGCTGCTCGATGCGCTCGAGCCGTTCATCGAGCCGCTCGGCCCAGTTGCTTCGCGTCTCCCGGGCCTCATCGGCCCAAGCGGCGCTGCCCACCGCCATCACCGCCATCACGGCGAGGCCTGCCAGCCAGTGTCTTGACTTCATGTCAGGTTCCTTTCATCATTAGGAATGAGAGACCCTTGGAACCGCCACGCGCGGTTCCGCCACGTCGCCGCCCCGACCACCGGGGCGGCGTCTTTATTCATCTGAGTTATTGGACCGGCCCCTCCGCGTCCGAGTCGTCCTCGCCACGGGGCCGGGGATCGGCCTTTTCGGTTTCGGCACCGGTGCGGTCATCATCGTCATCAGCCTGGAAATCGCGGCGGGGCCACGGCCCACCCCGATCGGGGCTTCGCCCGGGCTTTTGCTCATCATCAGCATCTTCATCCGCTCGCTCACGCCGCCGCTCAAGCCGCTTGCGAAATGCCTCGCGCATTCGCTCGCGCTGTTCGGGCGAGATCGCACGGTGGTGCCGGCCCCCGCGGCTTCGCATCAGTTCCACGGCCGCGCGGCGTTGCTCGGGGGTCAACGTCTGCATGAATTCGTTGAACTGGCTCTGCCGCTCTTCAGCAAGCGTCTCAAACACCTCACGGGCCCGTGAGCGCAATTCGCCCAGGCGCTCGCGGTCCGGCTCATCGGCCCCGCGGAGTTCGAGCATTTGCTCGCGAATCTCACGCAGTTCATCGCGCAGTTCATCAGAACGCTGCTGCGACCGCTCATACGCCCGCTCGAATTGTTCAAGCTGCCCCGCATCAAGGTTCAGTTCCGAGACCAGCCGCAGCCGCGGGTCCATCTCATCCGCGGAATCGGCCCCCTCTTCGGCACGGTCCTGGTCCCCTGCCGGCGGCGTCGGCCGATCCGCGGTCAGTCGCGTATGGACGAACCCCGCGGCGAACGCCACGTTGAACGCCAGTGAGACCACCAGCAGAATCCATGGGAGGCGAGAGGCACTCATCGCTGCGGCTCCTCGATCCCGGGCTCGATCAGCCATTCAAGCGACTCCAGCAGCACCAGCTCAGATTCCTCCGCTGGGTCGAAGGCATCGTTCAGCACCCAGCCAGGGTCAAGTGTCGCCATATCCTCGGTCCGCTCGGAGGCGACACCGGGGTCAGCGGCCACGGACTGCGGCGTCATGGGGCTTGTCTCGACAGCCATGCCCTGCCCGACCATGAACCCGACGGTGGCACACAACACCACTGCTGCCGCCAGCCCCACACCCCCGACCAGGGGCGCCGGCCGGGTTCGCCCGATCACCGCGGGCCCCTCATATCGCTGAGCATCATCCCAACCCGCCGCCGGATCGGTCTCGGCCACGGGAGCAGACGTGGGCACCACCAGCGCCCGGGCACGTTCGATGATGGCCTCATCCACCACCGGTGGCGTCGTGGCCGCCAACTCGCGGGCCGCCTCGACCGACTCGCGACAGTCGGCGCAGTCGGACAGGTGAGCCCCGATGGCCCGGTGCTGTGGCCCGGGAAGCCGGCCATCGACAAATCCGGCCAGGCTCAACTCATCCGGGCAACGGCCATCGGACCAGACCGCCTCGCGGGCGTGCTGCCAGAGTGTGCGGTCTTCGGCCTTGTGCGGATCGAACGGGATCATCATCGGATTCCTTCAACCGTGTCTACGCAGCGAAGCGGGGGTGTATCCCCACGCCGGCCTCATTCCCCGGCACCCCCGGCCGCGAAGAAAGCCCGTAACTTGGTCAGTGCCTTGTGTTTACCACTGCGGATGGTCTGCGGGTCCACCCCCATCGCCTTTGCCGCCGACTCAACGTCCATCTCCCGGTCGAACAGCAGGTGCAGGATCATCCGCTGCCTATGAGGCAGCAGGTCCGCGGGGATGCGGAGGCGCTCGAGGCTGGAGGCATCGGGTTCGAAGTCGAGGTCCGGCGGCTGCTGCACGGTGGCCGCAGCGGCAGCCTCCTCGAGGGCGACAGTCGGCAGTTGCCTCCCCCGCGTGCTGCTGATGGCGGTGCTGCGGGCCACGATCGAAAGCCACGTCGACAGGCTTGCCCGCCCGGGGTCGAACTGCCGCAGCAGGCGGAAGTCATCCTTGACCAGCCGGAGGAACACCTCCTGCACCACATCCTGGACCTGTGGGTCATCGCCGTGACGCCGCAGGGCCCGGCACACTGCGGCGGTGATCAGCGGCGCATACCGGGCCACGAGGGCATCCCACGCCCGCTTGTCACCATCAAGACATGCTGCGAGGTCCACTTCGTCCATCAGGCATCCGCGTCCATCGAGGCATCAAGGCGCAATCCCGCCTTACATTGACGTTCCCGAATACCTCCCGCCGCTCACCGAGGCTCTGACCGGTCAGTCGGCGCGTCGGTTGGAGAAGCTGTAGCGGCCCTCATCATCGAGTTCACCCTCGAATATCCAGCCGCCAGCCTCGACGCGGAAGCGGCCCTCCTTCCATCCCTGCCGGATCGGTGCCTCGCCGCCATCGGTCGGCAGGTACTGGTCGAAATGGGCATCCCAGTCGTGACGTTCGCCGTTGCGCCAGACGCGGGCAAGACCATCGCGGGGCTCGACCTGCACCGTATTGCCATCGCTCGCGGTGTAGCGGGCCCTGCCCCCGTTCAGTTCAAGCGAGGATGCTTCGAGTACACCGCGCTTGAACCGCTCGTAGCTGCCGTGACTTTCAGCTTCACCCACCTCCATGGCAAAACCGCAGGCGCCGCCGCGGCCGCTGCCGGCGAGCGTGGCGATCATGTCATCGGGATAACCTCGCCCATCCTCAGCGATGCGCTCGGTCGCCTCTTCGTGACGGCCCTGCCAGCGGGCATTGAAAGGCGTCAGGGCGATCCAGGTCTTTTCGAGTTCGATGAAGATGTGTTCACCTTCGACCTCGATTTCGGCCGAGCGCGGCAGGAAGAAGTGAATGTCAGCCTCATCATCGCCATTGTGAAAAAGCACAAGGTTGCGATACTGCCCCACACTGTCCCGGCCATTGGTGCTGGTGACGATCCGCTGCGGCCGATCGCCGCTGCCGACAATCACATAGTCAACGCCCCGGGACTCGTTGGCGGCGATCATCTTGAACCCGTTGACATCGCCGATGTTGCCTGTGGGAAGCGTGCCGAGCTGGTACGTGTGGGCGATGTACTGCGTCTCGAAAGCATCGGGCCGGTCGGCACCGCGCTGGTTGAAATAGTGCCCGTACGGCGGGTGCGACATCATCAACTCGATCGGGCGCTCGAAGTCATTGCTGCCAAGGGCCACCACCGCCGGGGGCGGACGGTAGGCGCTGGTGATGGTGAAGGTGTCATCGTAGTCAGGGTTCGGATTGGGCACGGGGCTGTCAAAGTAGATGCCGAAGGTCCGCGCCGCGGGCACACGCCACGCGCCGGGGTGGTAGTAATCCCGCTTGGTCGGCCCGTTGAACCCGCCGCGCCAGAACTTCACCGCCGCGGCCGCGCTCATCCAGTCCAGCGCCGCCTTGGCCAGAAGCTTGACATCCTCATCCTCGGCAAAGTCGTAGAGGTTCAACCACGGCTGAAACGAGTGGCCGAGGTAGTTCTCGCTGTCCCACTCGCCCATGCCGATGTCGTACATCGCCGACACCTCGTAGCGCAGACGCTCGAGCACCTCCTTCGCCGTCTGCTCGTTGCCGGTTTCTTCTGCCATCAGGTAGATGCTGGTATCGCGCATGAACCGCAGGTTGTCCGTGCCGCGGATGTCGACCCAACTGTTGCGGACCTCGGGGGTCCAGCCCTGTCCCTCGCGGTCAGGATTGAACGCGTGGTGGGGCCGGCGCAGCGGGTCGCGCTCGGTCCATATCGTCGCCCCCCGGTGCATGCGCTGGACGTAGTCCTCTTCCATGTACGGGCCGAAAAGGAAGTATTTGCGCATCTGGTTCTTCAGCGTGAAGCTCGCGAAGAAGTCGATGCCCTCCGTGTGCCGATGCCAGTCGCGGTTGACATCTTCAGCCTGGAGAAATTCGAGCGCCCGGTCACGATTACCCGCGAGAAAGTCCATCATCGCCCGCGGATATGAAGACTTCTCGTTCTCGAAGAACTTGTTCCCGTAGCTGCGTGGATCGGCGTTGTGCTCGATCGAAGCCCGCACTCGCTCGAGATAGGCCTCTTCAAGCTCATCCGGCCAGGGATTGGTCAGGTGGTCCGGCAGGGTGATGATGGGATAGCCATCGCGTTCGCTGCGCTGAAAGTGCTCACCAGGCTGGGCCAGGGCGCCCGCCCCGGTGAGGCTGATGATCGCGGCGGCCGCGAGCAGGTGCGTGGTATATCGTGCCATGGGTTACTCCACAGGGAACCGCCCATAGCGGGCAGGCCACCGTTACTTTCATCTACCGATCCGGATGCTCGATCACGATCAGGCTCGCGGCGTTGAGGTCGAACCCGCCCCCATCGCCCTCCGGGCAGCGCAGCACCAGCGTGTTGCTCTCACGCAGAAGGTCAGCCGGAATGGATTGTTCGTTGACCCACGAGAAGGTCGTCTCCCGCTCGATCGGCTCACCGTTGAGCTCGATTTCAGCGCGGCCGGCGGACCAGCCGTAGACCAGCCGCAGCTTCGCCCCCGTCGCGTTCTCGAGCAGGTCGGCGGGGATGTCGATCTCGAGTTCGACCGAATCACCGGGGCTGAGCTGGTGGTGGGTGTCGCCGCTGACATGCTGCGTCTTGCGTACCTCGGCTTCATCGGACGTCGCACCGTCGAGGTCGAAAACAAGCGTCACCGCCCCCTTGCCCGGCACCTCGACATCGCCGGACCATCCTCCACCTGAAGCGTCGAATGCACTCTCGAGTATTTTCAGGCCATCCCCCTCCGCGGCGACTTCGAGCTTGAGGCCTGCATCGAACGTGGTGCCCGCGGGGGCGTCGACCCGCACGGGCGTACGCGTCACGGAATTGCTGTCGTTGAAGATCACGGCCACGAGTTCATTGTCGGCATTGAGGCTGGAAACCACCCACGTGGTGGGCGTGTCACTGCGGGCATGCACGAGCCGGCCACGCAGCGGGCGCATGAGCCGGAAGGCGAACTCATCGCCGCCACCACTCCATGAATGAGCCTCATGGGCCGCACGCGCGATCGCCTTGTCCGGCGCCAAATCGAGCAGATGCAGGATGTCGCGCAGCGCATAGGTCATGCCACCGCGGGCCGCCGTCAGCGGATCACCCTCGGCCCGCGTGCGCGGGTTGCCCGGCTGTTGCGGGTCCAGCATCCCGCCGGCTTCGGTGTTGTAGAAGTTCAGCGCCTTGCCATGGACGCCCTTGGCATAGGCATAGACGGTCTCGTAGGCACCGGCGACCATCCGCGTGTCACCGCCGTAGTGATGCTCCGTGATGCCGTCGATGTACTCGATGTATTCATCGATCAGCGGCTTGACGAGCATCTCCCAGGCATCCCAGCCGTGGCTCTGGATGTGAAAGTCCCATCCCACGACGAGTTGCACATCGGGATTGGCCTGTTTCAGCGCCGGGGCAAAGACATCGAGCATCTGGTGGTAGTATTCACGGTTCTGCTTACCCGACCAGTAGTGCTTCTGCGTGGGGTCCTCGCCCCACCACATCTCCTCATTGCGGTAATTGCGGCCGCGGAACTCGAACTCATCCCCTTCATCGCGTCGGTGGCCGATATAGCTGTGGGCAAGGTAGGCATTCGGCGACAGGTTGCCGCTGCCGGCCTCGACGGTGCGGACCTGCCGCGACCAGACCAGATGCTCCACCGGCTCATCATGCCCGCGGATGCGCATCGGCTTGCCTTCCTCGGCCTCATCGACCTCGTACCAGCGGTGGTCATAGTTCACACCCGGCCGCGTCGCCCAGTTCAGATACGGCTCGTTCCAGAACTCAACGTGATGCGTCACGCCCGTCTCCCGGGCGTTCTCCCCATAGCCGGTAGCGAGGGCTTCAAGCTTCTGCTCCCAGTCATCCGGATCGGTCAACATCAGCGCCGGCTGATAGCGATCGTAGAAGCACTCGACCACCATCTCGATGCCCTCTGGCGCCTGTCCGGACTCACCGGGCACGATCGGGTTCTCACTCGGGTTGTGATGGATCAGCCGCACGGCGTCGATGCCCCATTCGTTGATGCGTTCCTCGTTGAGCGGCGTGGCATGGACGCCGAACATGCCCACCGGTATGTCGGTGGCATCATTGAACGACATCATCCGGCCGGTGACGTGGACCCCATCATCGGCGACCGCGGCCCCACCGCTCAGCAGGACCGCCGCGGTGAGCCCCGCTTTGAGCCCGCGCCCGAGGTTGCGTGCAGCATGCATCATGACAGTCACTCCCATGTGTAGCGCGCCACCGCTGGCGCGGCCGGCGCCGTTGCACCGTACAGGTTCACTTCTCGATGTTGATCGAGGCCATGTAAACGGAAAAGCCGTTGGCATGTTCCGGGTTGACGCACCGGAACTCGATCCGCGTATCTTCGCTGAGCACCTCGGGGTCGATGGGAATCTCCTGCACGACCGCGGCATTGCCACGGTTCGATGTCGACCACGGCAAGTCGACACGATGGCCGTTGATTACCGCCACTGCCTCGCCGCGATGCACGTTCGAGGTGACCACCCGAAGCGTGGCCTTGCGGGCATTCTCGTAGTCACCGTTGCGCCAGACAATGCGGCCGCTGACCGGCTCTTCGGGCTTGATACGTTCAAGCACCACATCGGAAAAATGCTGCTCGATCGACCGGACATTACCCGGCTCGTAACCATCGTGCCGCAACGTCAGCCGAAGCGCCGACCGTGAGGGCATATCGACCCGCTTCTTCCCATCAACCGGGTCTTCAAGCTCAAGGGCATGAAGCTCGGTCCGGCCGGTTGCCTCGCGTACTTCAGCGCCCTCGATGTCCTCGACACGCTCACCAACGACCTCCGTCTCGCCGATAAGCTGCTTGGCCTGCTCGAGATTCCAGTCGCGATCACCGAGGTCGAGATCAATCCCGCGTTCGAAATTGGTGTTGTTGAACATGAACACCACCAGTTCACCCTCTTCGGGCGTGGTGGCCACGGTCATGATGCCCTCATCATCGGTCTCGACGTCCAGGATGCGCCCCCGCAGCGTACTCATGATGCGGTAGGCGTGGATTTCACCTTCATCGCGGAGATAGCCGTTCCACATCGCATGCAGCGCCCGGCCGCGGGCTTTATCCGGCCCCACCATGATGCATGCGAGAATGTCCTCGATGTTGTAGTGGGCCTTGTCGAGGCTGTTGCCACCGAGGTCGTTGGTCTCGGTGTTGTAGATCGGCAGCCGCCGGTCGTGGCGCGTATCCATGTAGGCGGTGATGACTTCATAGCTTGCCGCGAACGACTGCCGCAGCCCACCGTAATGGTGCTCGGTGATGAAATCGAGTTCCTCCGCCGTCTTGTCGAGGATGGGGATCACGTGGTTTTCGAGTACACCGTAGTCATCACTGTTGAGTGCCGGGGCAGATGGGCCGCCCAACTCGATGTGCTCGTTCACTTCGCGGGCTCCCTCGACAGCGCCGAGGAATATCTCCGCCCATGCTTCGCTGCCCTTGCGGCCGGGGATGTAGCCGTACTGCGTCGGGTCTTCCCATGCCTTCTTGTCCGGTGGATTCATGTGGCCCATGTTGAAGTGCCGGCCCCACATGAACGGCTCGTTCCAGACCTCGAAGCGGCGCTTCACGTTGTACTCATCACCGGGCACCCACGCCTCGGCGGCAAGTCGGCTGTAGAAGTTGCGCACGCGCTCGGCCGTGCGCTCGATCCCATCATCCATCCACACCGGCCGCGCCCACAGGTCCATCGTGTGGCACCAGACCACCTTGTCCACCGCATTGCCGGCACGGGCACGGCGGTAGAACACATCCTCTTCAGGCTCCTCGCGCTGTTCGGCGAGCCGCTGCTCGATCTTCTCCTCGGCCTCCTCCGCGCCGATCCGCCGCCCGCCGAACCCCACGTGCGTCAGGGGCCGCAGGAAGCCGGGGTTGAGCATCTCGATGTGTTCAATGTAATCATCTTCACCCTCTTGCGGATCGCGCGGGTTGCTTTCGTTCACATCGTGAAAGCCGAACAGACCCTTGGGCACCTCATCCTCCCCGTTGAAGGAAACGACCGTATCCGTGTCCACCCGGACATTGACCGGCTCATCGGGGTGAGCGCCGAATCCTTCACCCCACCGGACAAGCTCGATCTTCTTCACACTGAACTCGACATCCCCGACGCCATGCGGGTTGTTCACCCCCACCTGGAGTTTCTCGATCGCATCCACATCCAGGAAGTAGGTGCCGCCGGTGCCGCCGCGGAAGTCCTTGAACGGCACAATATAGCTGTCTTCGCGGCCGGTCAGCATGGCCCCACCATCGACCGAATACCAGGTACCATCGGCCTCCTTGACGCTGATGGCCACCGCGGCATCGCTCCGCCGCGCGTGCTCACCGAGCGTGATCCGCAGACCATCGTAATCCCGCCAGTCCCGGGGCTGTTCAAAGCGACGCTCGGCATACGCTTCGTGGCCATCGGCCACGCGCATCGGTGAAAGCCGCGCCAGCACCTTCATTCCCCCTGCCTCGTCCGGCCGGATGATGGCGTTTCCGCTGGCGCCCCACTGGCCCTCGATGGCGGCGTGGTTCATCCCGCCTTCAATGCGGCCCTCAACGGCCTTGTCCTCGAAAGCATCACCCTCCTGTGCCGGGCCGGTAAGCGTGCCTTCATAGGTGCCATCTACGAGCCGGCCACCAAAACGCGGCACATCCTTGCGCCACGGCGACATGTAAGCCATCGTATCCGGCTGATACGGCAGAAAGTCATCATCACCGATGGTGCCTTCAAAGGTGAGCTGGTACACATCCTCCGGGTGAGGGAAACCATCGACGTTCGGCCGCGGCGAATCCGGGCCGATGATGGCCTTGACTTTCCCGCGAATGTGGTCACCATTAAGCTCGATCGACTCGACCTCAACCTCGCGGTGCCCGCTTCGCTGGTTGTAATCGCCAGCGGCGAAGTGGCCATCGGCGTCCCACTGCCCATCACGGCGCTGGATCTGCACGATCAGGCTCCCAAGCTTGTCGCCGCGCAGCGGACGCACATCCACAAAACGAAGCGAGAGCGTGGCGTTGTCATCATCATCCGCCGCCGGCAGATCATCGGTGAAATCCGTCAGCAAGTCGGCCTGCTCGATGTCGAAGCTGGCTTGAACTTCATCCACCGTTGCGCAGCCGAGGCCCACGCCGATCACGAGCACACTGAGCAAGGCTGTGGCCTTCACGTCGATCCCTTTCAAGTTCGAGGGGTGAAAAAGGGCGGGCGGGCCGCTGCCGCGACCCGCCCCGCCCGTGTCATGCATCGAATCCGCAGTCAAGCCGCGCTCACGGGCTCCAGGACTCGTAAACCGGCAGGTCACCGGTGAAGTCGATCTTGAAACCATCGCGGCCATCATGCACCTTCAGCACACCACCGGCCTGCTGCACGTAGGGGCCATCGTAGACCGGCCAGTCACCGAAGGTCATCTCCTCGCCACCGATGGACACCTCCGCCTGCCGGTTGGCGTGGCGGTCGTTGTCGGGATCGGGGCTGAAGGTCATCTCGATGGCACGGCCGACGGGACCGGTGTAGCTGACGCTCATGTCTTCGGCGAAGGCCGAGTCATCGATCTGTGCATCACCGAGGTGCTGCTTCAGCGCTGCGGCGCTGTCGCCCTCGGCGAGCGTGGGGTCGAGGACCTCGAGGATGTAGCCGCTGCGCTGGCCCGGGATGCGGATGATGCGGTAATCATCCTTGTCCACCACCTCGGCCTCGGCGTCACCGTCCGAGAGCGGATACACCGCCACGAGCACCTCGCCCGCGGTCATGGTCATCCAGGTGCGGCCTTCGCTGTCCTCGTACTGCTCGACCTCATGCCCCTCGGGCATGCGGAAGTAGCTGTACTGATGCTCCTCATCCTCGGGCGAGAGGCTCATGCTGATCTGGCTCGATTCGCTCTGGGCGAACTGGGTGTAGCGGCTGTTGCCATCGGCATGGTTGGTACCGGTCTTCTGCCCGCGGTGATCGCTGCGACGGGGATGGCCGCCATGGAAGGCGACGCCGCCCTCATCGGTGTCAATCACCAGCGAGGTGCGGCTGATCTGGCTGCCGTGCCCGTTCCACAGCGTGCCGAGATTGAAGTGCTCGGTGATGTAGAGCGTCTCATGCATGCTGCTGGGGTTCGGGCTGCCGGTGGTGCCCCAGTAGTTGGGCTTACTGTTGCGGAACTCAACCGGCAGGTCCGGCAGGTCCTTACGGGCGATGTTCGTGATCACCTCGTTGGGCCGCCAGCCGCTGGTGATCGGGTGAAGCGTGTAGCGCCAGCCGCGGGTATCGTCCTCGGTGATCTCGGCGTTCGAGCCCCACCAGATGAAGCCGGTCTGGTCGCTGATCGTGCCGTGCGGCCGGTGGGCGAAGCCGCGCTGAAGCGGCGCGGTGAAGATGCCATCGCGGTACTTCAGCGCATAGGCGGTGGCGAACCAGTCAAGGCCCGCCCGCGCAATCAGCCGCGCCTCGGGATCCTCCGAGAAGTCGTAGATGTTCTGCAGCCCGTTCATCGTGTACATGATGTACGTGCTCGAATCCCACTCACCGTTGCCGGCGGCGAAGATGCCCTTGATGTAGTTGTGCAGCCACTCCTTGCCCTGCTCGAGTGTGTCTTCCTTGCCCTGGTGGGAAAGGCCGCGGCCGGTGTAGTACGGCAGGACGTTCACTGTCGTGCGCCACTGCGTGACGTGGTTCTCCGTGCCGCCACCCCCGAGGTAAGCGCCGTAACGGAACGCGCGCTCGGCAAACTCCTCCTGCTTCTCTTCGGTAAGGATATCCTCACCGAAGAGTGGATAGAACCGGCCCCAGTTGACCGCGGCGAAGTGATAGTGCTCGCGCACCGAGCGGTCATCGTTGTACAGTTCCTCGATGTCCGGGTCATCCTGGCCGATCAGCAGCTTGGCCATGGCATGGCCGGGCAGGTACTTGCCGGGATCGCCGCCTTCGAAGAAGCCGCGACGCCACGTGCGCAGGTCGTTGTCGGCCACACCCTCGAGGACGATGCCGGCCCGCTCGCGGAAACCCTCTTCGTCGGGATAGGTCACGGGGGAACTCGCCGGGGCATCATCGGCGCCGGGATGCTCCGTCGTCTGCGGATCGGGGAGGTCCACATCCTCGCCCCAGTCGCCGGCCACAGCTCCGCCGACAAACAGGGCTCCTGCGACAGTGGCACACATGCCTGAGAGTAACGGTCGTCGAATCATCATGGTCTGAAACTCCTTCTCGAGGTCGGGATGCGGCGATGCCCTCAGCAGGCAACACCGGACAACGGTCGCGGCCGCACCGGCCGCTTCGTCCATTCTAACGTACCGACGACTCAGACCATTGCGGCCGCTCGCCGGTAAAGTCGATGGTCACCTTCGTTTCACCATCGCTGACCTTCATCATACCCCCCTGGTAGGGGATATTCAGGTACGGCGACTCGAACACGGGCCAATCCTCCAAAACGAGTTGATCGCCGTTGGTCCACGCCTCCGGCTTGCCGCCGGGCGCATCTTCGGTCGCCGTGTGACGCATTTTCAGTTCATTCTCTTCAAGGCTGCGGAATACCACGGTCCGCTCATCGCTGTTGAAGCGATCCATATCAATCCGCGTCTTTTCGAGCACCGCCTCCTGGAAGGCTGCAAAATCAGCATACTCCGGCTTCTGCCCGGCCTGGACCACCCAGCCTGTCAGGCGGCCGGGCGAGACCAGGTAGCGCCAGTTCTCATCCCCATCACGATGGGGCATGAGTCCCTCCGCTTCAGCCCACTCGGCGTCATCGCCGAGCGGATGCGCTGCGATGAAAGACCGGTTGACCTGCCAGAAATACCAGCCATCGCGCTCGACGGGCTCATCGACGGCATCGGGTAGGCCGAAGATGGCGCGCTCGACGGCACGCTCCCGACGTTCCTCATCATCACCGACCATGTCAGGGTCGATATGGCTGACAAGGATGGCCGCGCCCCCCTTCTGGTGGTACTGGTCGAACGGGCTGCGGCCGCTAAGGGCGGAGTGATAGCCGCTGCCCATGCCGAACGTGCGCACATCATCCTCATCGCGGGCCATCAGCTTGAACATCGTGGTCTGCGGCAGAATCGTTCCGCGAACGCGCACGCCCCGGTCACCGCTGTAGAGCGTGCCCATGGTGAATTCATCGTTGAAAAACAGGTATTCCTGGTGTTTGTTGCCGCCGGGGTAGTGGCCGTGCTCATCGGGCTCAACGTAATACTCGGGCTTGCTACCGCGGGCTTCGAAGGGAATGTCGACCTCCTTGCGCGCCAGCCGCTGGATCACCGGATGCGGCTCATAATCGCTGAGGGCCATGACCACGACGGCATGGCTGCCGACCTTAACCGTCACATCGTCATCCATGGGCATGGGCGCGGCCGAGCCGCCGAACCAGAGCCACGAGCCCCAATCCGTGATCGCGCCCTGCCCGTCATAGTCGAACTCGGCATCGCCGCGCGATCCGACCGGCCCGGGCCGCGCCCCCACCGCCCGATGGGCGAAGCCGCGGGATTCGGGGCCGGAGTGGGCGCCATGGAAGTATTTCAGGGCCTGCACCGCGGCGAAACGGTCCATCCCCGCCCGCGCGGTATCGCGCATGACCGGGTCCTCGGCGTAGTCGGCCACGTTCAACAGGCCCGCGCCACTGAAG
>PUNN01000398.1 GCA_003552605.1 Phycisphaeraceae bacterium | reverse complement strand
TCATGCAGGGGTCGGCCTTCGGTTCAGCCACGGCACGACCGGCACGAATCTACCCTCACCCCAGCCCTCTCCCGCCCCCGGAAAAAGGGGAGAGGGAGCAAGAGCCTTCCGCGGCGCGTGTTATGCACCCTGATGGGTGGGGCGCATGACACGCGCCGCGGCGGGCAACCCTTGGGCTGGCTGTGTCAGCGGGCTTTCCGGGGGTCATCAGCCCGATGGCCATGGGAGCCCCGGGCCGCCCGCAGCCCCTCAGAACCGCATGGCCATCGGCCGCAGACGGCCGCTGACACAGTCAGCCCCCTACTTTTACGTAACAGGGCACCCGCGAGAAGTGTCATGCACCCGGTGGCGGTCGGTACCGTCTCGAAATCGCGCCCGTGGTTGCTTCCGCCGATATCGTCCCCTCGGGACACCGCCGGGTCCGCTGAACCTGCGACAGCCACTACGGCGTTCTGTATGGTGAGGGCATGGATGGCCCGGACCTGAACCCGCAGCAACGTCAGCGCGCCCGCGAGGTGATCGGGCCGCGACTCGACCTGTTGCGGCGGACGGCGCTGGCCCTGACCCGGAACGAGCATGATGCCGATGACCTGGTTCAGGAGGCGCTGGCCAAGGCCATCCGGGCCATCGACAGCTTCGCGGAAGGCACCGATGAGAAGGCGTGGCTGCTGACGATCCTTCGCCGCGCTCACATCGACCGCCTCCGCGCAGCCGGCCGCCGGGTTTCGGCGGTATCGCTTGATGCCGACAGCGGTGTCGACGTGGCCGACCCCGCGGCGAACGACCCGGCCAGCTCGGCGGGGCGCCACGATGATCAGTGGCACGACCCCGAGGCCATGATGCAGCAGTTTGCCGATGCCGATGTGATCACCGCGCTGCGCGATCTGCCACCGGACATCTGCTGGACGCTGCTGCTTGTGGACGTGGAAGGGCTGGATCACGAGCAGGCGGCGGCGGTGCTTGGCATCCCGCGCGGGACGGTCAAGTCACGCACTCACCGCGGCCGGGCAATGCTTCGTGACCGCCTGCACGCGCTCGGCCGACGGATGGGCTGGTTCAAGCCCGAGCCGTGAGCGGCGAGCCCGGCCGGCGGCGGCCTCAGGCCACAGGACCAAGAGGTGTCAGCGATGAACGACCCCAAACCCCAGCATGAGAGCCTCGATGAGGCGACACAGCGGCGACTCGGTCGGCTGCGCGCGATGCCCGTGGATATCGCCGGCACGCGAACGCAGTTCGAGTCGATGCTCGCAGCGGAAGCGACCTCTGCCCAGGCGTCCGGGACTGCCGGGCCCGATCGTGCAACGGCCGGTCCCGGCCCGGCTCCGGGGTTTCCGGGGGTTCCGGGGGCGGCATCGGGTGATGGTGCACCCGCGGCACGGCGGTGGCGCTACCCCGTCCACTGGTGGCGGCCGGTGGGGGGCATCGCGGCAGCGGTGGTGCTGCTGGCGGTCATCGGTGTCACATTGCTTGCCCCGCGGCCGAGTGCCGTTGAAGCGGCACCGTCTGAAGTGGCCCGCCTGCACAAGGCGCTGGCCACCGGCGAAGTGGATGAACACACCCACGTTCGGCCCGCTTCCGACATCCACCAGGCGAACGAACAACTCGCCCGCGACTGGCCGGGCGCGGCGACGTTCTCCAACGCGCCGCGCATCCCCGACCCGGCTTTCGGACGGGTGCTGTCATGCTGTGTGCACCGGCTCAAAGACCGGCCGGTCGCCACGGTGCTGATGGAGGTCGATGGCCAAGTCATCTCGGTCATGGTCGCCCACGATACGCATGTGCGCAAGCCCCGGGGCGGGAAGTCCATCGAACACAACGGCTACACCTTCACCCTGCACCAGATCGACGGCACCAACCTGGTGATGATCGAACACGGCCGCCGTTGGGTAACACTCGCCAGTGAGGGCCTGTCCAGTGACAACCTGATGACACTGGGCAAGCGGATGCTTGCACGGAGAGGCGGCGAAGCCGGGCAGCCCCGCGGTTGAAAAGGTGGGGCTGCACCGTGAGGTGGTGAGCGCTGCTGCTCAATCCCACGTGCCGTGATCGAAGGCGGGGTGATGGTCGGTGCCGGCAAGGTTTTCATGGATGCCGGTGATCAGCGCGGTCCAGCCGGTCTGGTGGCTGGCACCGAGGCCCCGGCCGGTGTCACCGTGGAAGTACTCGTGAAACAACACGAGGTCGCGGAAGTGGGGATCCTCGGCGAAGCGGGTGTTGTCACCATGGCACGGGCGGTGGCCGGTTTCATCAGGGGCGAAAAGCCGGGCGAGGCGCCGGCTCAACTCGCAGGCGACGGCTCCGAGATGCATGTGATTGCCCGAGCCCGTGGGGCACTCGACGGTGAGCTGATCGCCGAAGAAGTGATGGTAACGCTGAAGGGCATCGATCAGCAGATAGTTCAGCGGGAACCACACCGGCCCGCGCCAGTTGCTGTTGCCACCGAACATGCCGCTGTCGCTTTCACCGGGCAGATACTTCACTTCATGCTTCTCACTATCGAGTTCGAGTGTGAACGGGTGTTCGAGATGATGCCGTGACAGTGACCGGACACCGTAGGGTGAAAGGAATTCGTTTTCATCAAGCAGCTTTTCGAGCACGCGGACGAGGCGCTCGCGATGGGGGATGGCGAGCAGGAGCTGATGGGCCTCACTGTGGTCCTGCTCGCTCGCGAGGGCGATATGCTCGGTCAGGTCGCTGCGGTAGGTGAGAAACCAGTTCATCCGCTTGTAGAAATCGGGCATCTGCTCGAGCGTTCGCCGGTCGAGAATTTCGATGGCGAACAGCGGCGTCACCCCCACCATGGACCTGATGCGCAGCGGGATGATGCTGTCACCGTGATGGAGTTGATCGTAGTAGAAGCCATCCTCCTCATCCCACAGCCCGGTGCCGCCGAGGCTGTTGATGGCATCAGCGATATGCACGAAATGTTCAAAGAACTTCGAGGCCATGTCCTCGTAGCCATCTCCGTGTCGCGCCAGCTCGAGCGCCATCGACAGCATCACGGTGCAGTAGAAGGCCATCCACGCGGTGCCATCGGCCTGTGCCAGCCGGCCGCCACCGGGCAGCGGTCGTGAGCGGTCGAACACGCCGATGTTATCCAGCCCGAGGAACCCGCCGGCGAAGAGGTGGCGGCCATCGGGGTCCTTACGGTTGACCCACCACGTGAAATTGAGAAGCAGCTTCTGAAACGCGCTTGCGAGAAAGGCGATGTCGCGCTGCCCCGGCTTCGCCGTCATCTTGTAGATGCGCCAGCACGCCCAGGCATGCACCGGCGGGTTGACATCCGAGAAGTTGAACTCGTAGGCCGGAATCTGGCCGTTGGGATGCATGTACCATTCACGCAGAAACAGGATCAACTGCCGTTTTGCCGCTTCGGGATCAATGCGGGCAAGCGGGATCATGTGAAAGGCAAGGTCCCACGCCGCGTACCACGGATACTCCCACTTATCCGGCATCGAGATGATGTCGCGATTGTAAAGGTGGCCCCAGTCGGCGTTGCGGCCATGCTTGCGCTCGGGTGGTGGCGTTGGCATGTTCATGTCGCCCTCGAGCCAGTCGCGGACGATGTAGTGATAGAACTGCCGGCTCCACAGCAACCCGGCGAATGCCTGGCGGCTGACCGCACGCTGCTCCGCCTCTTCACGCTGCGGCAGGCAGCGTTCATAAAACGCATCGGCCTCGGCGATGCGGGCAGCGAATGTCTCCTCGAAACCCGCACCGAGCGGGTCATCGCCCACTTCATCGGTCAGTGTCAGCCGCAGCCGGACCGTTTCGCTCGCCCCGGGCTCGAGAGCAAGGCGGTACCACGCGGCGGCCTTCGTGCCTCTGGCTTGCGGTGAGGGGGCTTTCCTGTCGCCCTGGATGACCCGGTCGTGGAAGGCATCGCGGGCGTGCGGGGCGCCCTTCTTGTCCTTGTACAGCCGCCGCGTGTTGGTTTCGTTCTCGGTAAACAGCAGTGCAGGTTGCACGCCATCGGGCCCCGGGCCGATGATGAGGGAGAACGGCTCGAGCGTGGCGTGGGTGGTGTCGATGCGGTCATCGCCCGCGCCCTTGAGGCTGGGCTTGACCTCACACCCTTCATGCAGACATCCCCAACTCCAGGAGTTGCGGAACCACAATTGCGGCAGCAGGTGCAGCTCGGCCGCATCCGGCCCCCGGTTGCTCACCGTGAGGCGGATAAGGATGTCATTGGGCCCGGCCTTGGCGTACTCGGCGAGCACATCGAAGTAACGGCCCTCGTCGAAAACACCGGTGTCTTCGATCTCGTACTCCGGGTCATCCAAGCCGCGCGCGGCGTTCTCCTCGAGCAGGCGCTCGTAGGGGTACTCGGCCTGCGGGTACTTGTACAGGCCTTTGAGGTAGCTGTTGGTCGGGGTGGCATCGAGGTAGAAGTAGAGTTCCTTGACATCCTCACCGTGGTTGCCCTGCCCATTGGTCAGGCCGAACAGGCGCTCTTTGAGGATCGGGTCACGGCCGTTCCACAGTGCCAGGGCGAAACAGAGCCGGCACTGGCGGTCGGTGATGCCCAGCAGGCCATCCTCACCCCAGCGGTAGACGCGGCTGCGCGCATCGTGGTGAGGGAAGTAGTTCCACGGATCACCCTCGGCCGAGTAATCCTCCCGCACGGTGCCCCACTGCCGTTCCGCCAGATACGGGCCCCAGCGCTTCCAGTTGGCCCGGCGGTGGACGTTTTCTTCCAGGCGCTGCATCTCGGCATCAGTTTCGCCGGCTTCGGTCTGGGCAGTGGCGTCAGGGGTCATGGCGGCTCCGTGGCGGGATGACAGAACTGCGCGAATCACGGTGCTGTGACGCGAATGATATGGGGAAGCCTGCCCACCGGCACCCACACCGGTCCGCCTCCGCGGGCCTGAAAGGAAGGTGGGGCGACACCCGCCCTGCCACGGCCGGGAGCGGGGGCTCGACCGTGCCGCCGCCCAAGCCTCGAATGTCAGGGGAACACGCCCAGCCAGCCGAGACGTATAATATGATTATGAAGTCCCTCTTACTGACCCTCGCCGCGGCCCTGCTGGTCGTCAGCGGATGCACAACGCGCCACCATGTCACCATGGATACCACCCACCGCGTGGATGCCACGGTGCGGGTGACGGTCGAGGTCGATGACATGATCCGGGATGCCATGGATTGGCAGGAGGACTTCCACGAGGCCCCCGAAGCCGCCGACCCCGACAACGACGACGACGACTGACCCCCCCGGAAGTCCGGAAGCCCCGGAGCCCCCGGAAGCCCGGAGCCCCCGACCGCGGAAATGCCCTTGGGCGGCACCCGGCCCGGTTGGAGGCTTCGCCTCGCAAGGAAAACCAAATCCTTTCACCAACGAGTGACAGAACCGCCATGAAACCTCGCCCCCTCACCATCGTTCTGAGCCTCGCCCTTCTCGCCACGCTGCTGCTGCCGGCTACGCTGCTGGCCAACGATGATGAGCAGCGCCAACGGGAGCGTGAAGCGCTCGAACGGATGCAGCAGCGCTATCCCAACCTGCTCGAGGCCAAGAACAACCAGCACATCGGTGAGACCTGGCAGGGCGTGGTGGAACTGGTGCCGGACAGGGACATCGAGGATGAAGAGCAGAGGACCCGGCTTCGGGACATGGTGCGTAGTGAAAACAGCGACCGCAGGACGTTGTTCGGCATCTGGGCCCGCCGCGCCGGGGAAGAGGTCACCGTCGACATCGTCGCCGCACGCTTCCGCAAGCTCCAGTACGAACGATCCCGCCCGAAGCACAAAGTCACCGATCAGCAGGGCAGTTGGATGACCTACGAGCAATTCCAGCAGCGGCAGCGCGAGAAGGAAGAGGAAGAATCGTAACTGCATCGCGCCGGGTGAACCCGGGACCTGCGCCCGCCGGGCCTGCGCGGCAATCCCTTCCCGCGGCAGGGGGTGGGCCTGCCGACCTGCCGGACGCGTGACACTTCTCGCGGGTCGATTCTGGCTCCCTTCCCCTCCCCGATCGGGATGAGGTTGTGCGTTTTCAATATCAAACGCGGATTTACGCAGATTCAGAGGATGGGGGGAGAAGGGGAGGTCAAGGGGCTGTGAGATCGAGTGAGACGTTCTGAGCAGCACCATCTTGCCCAATACGCACCTCCATGAATCTGCAATCTGCGTTAATCTGCGCTAATCTGTGGACGAATTTCCTGGTCTGCCATGTCCACGGAGGAGCGTAATTGCCCGAAGATTGGAGCAGATGGGCGCCGATCCTTGAAGAGGCCTGGCGGGCACGCCGGCAGAGGCGGCGGCGCCCAGTTCGGCGTGGTGCAACACAGAGGTGCCGTTTTTCAGTGGGTGACACGCCGCAGCGCGGCATGCGGCGCTGACCGCTCACCGCTTTCGAAACTGCGTCGGTGATTCACCCGTGGCCTGGCGGAATGCCTTGGAAAGATGCGAGAGGTAGTTGAAGCCGGTGCGCGCGGCGATGTCGGCAAGGCCGAGGTCGGTCGTGCGCAGCAGTGTCTTTACCCGTTCAATGCGCACACGGGTGATCTCGGCGAAGATCGTCCGGCCAAGCGCGGCCTTGAAGCGGTTCTC
>PUNN01000368.1 GCA_003552605.1 Phycisphaeraceae bacterium | reverse complement strand
CTCCGCGGCTGGCGGACCCGGGCCTTTAGCCCCCTCTCCCCTCGGGAGAGGGGCCGGGGGTGAGGGAAGATTCGTGCCGGTCGTGCCGCGGCTGAACCAAGGGCCAACCCCCGGATGCGGCGGGATGAACGGTACATGCAGCACTGGGGCGTTTGCACCCGAGGCCGCCCCTCACCCCGGCCCTCTCCCGGAGGAAGAGGGAGAAAAATGCCCGTGGCGCGTGTCATGCGTCCAGCGGTGGGCGGTGGGCGGTGGGCGAATATTTGCATCCAGCGATCGACCCACTACGCTTGCCGCGATGTTTCTCATTCCAGCAATTGATCTGCGTGGTGGCCGGGTAGTGCGGCTGGTGAAAGGTGACTACGGGCAGCAGACCACCTATGGAGAAGATCCGGTCGAGCAGGCACGGCAGTTCGAGCAGGCGGGCGCCCGCTGGCTGCACGTGGTCGACCTCGACGGCGCCCGCAGCGGGAATATGGAGCACCTCGAGGTCATCGGCCGTATCTGCAAGGCCACGGGTTTGAAGGTTGAGGTCGGCGGCGGCGTCCGCGGCGAGGGCGCGATCGACCGCCTGCTCGGCGCCGGCGTCGAGCGGGTTATCCTCGGTACCGCAGCGCTGAAGCAATGGGACTGGTTCGAGCGGCTGATGGGCAACCCGACCTACCGCGACCGGCTCGTGCTCGGGCTTGATGCCCGCGATGGCAAGCTCGCAGTCAGCGGCTGGGAGTCCACCACCGACACCGAGGCGGTCGAGGTCGCCCGCCGCGTCACCGACTGGCCGCTCGCGGCGATCATCTACACCGACATCGCCACCGATGGCACCCTCGCGGGGCCGAATGTCGCCGCCACCGCCGCGATGGTCGAGGCCACCACCGTCCCGGTGGTCGCCAGCGGCGGGGTGGGAACGATCGAGCACTTACACGGGCTGCGAAAGCTGCCTTTGCAGGGGATCATCGTCGGTAAAGCCCTTTATGAAGGGGCGTTTACGATCGACCAGGCCCTTGTGGCGGTGGAGGGGTAAGCCTGAGGCAGGCTCATCCGGTCACCGCGGTGGAAATTGGCCCCGGTCCGGTCCCAGATCTAGGATCACCAAGTCGTCCGTATTTTCTCATGAACGCAAACAGGAGTCCCCTGCCGTGTCCCTGACGCGAGAGATGATTATCAGCCGGCTTCAGGACGTGACCGACCCGGAACTGCACCGGGACATCATCAGCCTGAACATCCTCAATCACGTGTCGGTCTGTGACGGTTATGTCAGGGTGCGGCTTGAACCGCGCAGCCAATCCAGTGCCGCCCGCACCCAGCTTCAGCAGGCGGTGGAGCAGGCCATACGTAGCCTCGGCGATGAAGTGAAGCAGGTGAACGTCGAGTGGGAAGGCAATGAAGGTGCTTCGGCCTCACCTGCCGCCGCAGGTGCCAGCCCGGCCGGTCAACAGCAATCCGGTCAGCAGCAAACCGGCGGTCAGGCCGGCGCGCAGGCCGGGGGCCAGGGCGGCCAGGAGCAGCAGGGCCTGCCAGGGGTGAAGCACATCATCGCCGTCGGCGCCGGCAAAGGCGGGGTGGGCAAGAGTTGTGTGGCGGTGAACGTCGCCGTGGGGCTGGCGCGCCGGGGCTATCGCGTGGGCGTGCTCGACGGTGACATTTACGGCCCCTCGCTGACCACCCTGCTCGGGCTCGAAGGCATGCAGCCGCAGGGACACGGCCGCGACAAGATCGAACCGTTCGAGGTTCACGGCGTTAAGGCGATGACCCTCGGCCAGCTCGTCGAGCCCGAGAAGCCGCTGATCTGGCGCGGCCCGATGGCCCACGGGGCGTTCCGCCAGCTCGCCATGCAGACCAACTGGGGAGAGCTTGACTACCTCATCATCGACCTGCCCCCTGGCACGGGCGATGTGCCGCTGACGATGAGCCAGCTTCTGCCGCTGACCGGCGCGGTGGTCGTCTGCACCCCGCAGAAGGTCGCCCAGGACGATGCCCGCCGCGCGGTGCGCATGTTCGCCCAGCTTCAGATCCCCGTGCTCGGCATCGTCGAGAACATGAGCTACTTCATCGGCGATGATGGTAAGGAGTATGACATCTTCGGCCGCGGCGGGGCGCAGATCATGGCCAGCGAGATGGGCGTGCCGTTCCTTGGCGTGATCCCGATCAACATGCGACTGCGTGCCAACAGCGACCAGGGCACGCCGATCTCCAATTTCGAGGATGATGCCAAGCTTGGAAAAGAGATCGAGGCCGTGGTCCAGGCGCTTGAGGACCAGGTCGCGGTACACGATATGGAAGCATCGGCCCCGACACTGAACGTGCATTGATCACGCGTTGTGAAACCGCCGGTTTCGCCCGCGGCGAGGGCCGGGGCATGCCGGCAGAACCCGCAGGAAGCCCCCCGACTAAGGAGTTCAACCATGGCCCGATACATCACCCCGATTTCCCTCCTGACGATCCTTGCCCTCGCAGGCTGCGGCACCGGCCCGCGCACCGAAGCCGGCCGCCGTGACCTCGAGCAGGATGCTTCAGCCACGGTCACCACGTTCGAGCAGCTTGATCCGACCATCGAGGAGTTCTTCGACACCTCCGCGGCGTATGCCGTGTTCCCCTCGATCACCAAGGGCGGGGCCGGCATTGGCGGGGCCGGCGGCTGGGGGGTGGTCTACGAGGATGGTGAGGTGATCGGCTACTCCCGACTGCGCCAGGCCACCATCGGCTGGCAGCTTGGCGGGCAGAATTACAGCCAGATCATCTTCCTCGAGCATGATGACAACCTGACCCGTTTCAAGCGTGGCCAACTCGCGTTGTCGGCCCAGGCCTCGGCCGTGGCCGCCCGAAGTGGGGCAGCGGCAGCGGCGGACTATGAGCGCGGCGTGGCGGTCTTCACCGCGACGCGAGGCGGTGCGATGTTCGAAGCCTCCATCGGCGGGCAGGAATTCAGCTTCACACCGAAGGAAGACTGAGCGAACGCTCCGCGTGTTTCCCCGGCGCAAAGTCATCGCCTCCGACTGATCCACCACGGGCGTGCGCTCGAGGTTCTGATATGGTTCGCCGTCGCAGGCCCACACCCATAGGAGACCACATCATGAGACGATGGCTCCCCCTCCTGATCGTACTCACACTGATCGTGCCAACCGGATGTGGCACAGGCGCGCGGACCGAGTCCGGCCGCCGCGATCTCGAGAAGGATGCAGCGGCCACGACCAGCATGTTCAAACAGATCGACCCGACGATGGAAGAGTTTTTCGAGACCGCAACGGCTTACGTGGTGTTTCCCACCATCACCAAGGGAGGCGCTGGCATTGGCGGCGCCGGCGGCTGGGGTGTGGTTTACGAGGATGGTGAGGTGATCGGCTACGCCCAGGTCGGGCAGGCCACGATCGGGGCACAACTTGGCGGGCAGACCTACAGCCAGGTCATCTTCCTCGAGCACGAGGATAACCTCGTCCGCTTCAAGCGTGGGCAACTCGCCCTTGCGGCCCAGGCATCGGTCGTTGCGGCCCGAGCAGGCGCTGCGGCGGCGGCTGACTACCAGCGCGGCGTTGCGGTGTTCACCGCGACCCGCGGCGGCGCCATGTTCGAAGCGTCGATCGGCGGCCAGCGGTTCAACTTCACCCCGAAGGAAGATTGACCCAGCGACCGCCTCAAGCCCCCGGTTCAAGGTCCTCCGGACGATTGGCCTGGATTCGATCGGGCCAGTCGGCCGGGACCGGAACCGTTATCGGCCCGATTTGCACAAGCAGTTGCCTCATGGCGCGCTGACCAGCGGAAAGCAACTGTCGCACATTGGGCATGATTCGGCGATGGTAAATTCCCGGCATCGGCTGCCATCGCCCATCATCGAAGATGACGGCGGCGGGCTCCGCCTTCGCCGCTGAGGCAAGCATCGCCGCCCACCGCGGCCGAAAGACAAGCATGTCGCAGCTCAGCAGCAGCAGTTGTGCGGAATCGGCCTCGCGCTGGAGGTGGCCAAGCGCCGTGACCATCCCGCCCAACGGCCCGAGACCGGGCGTTACATCGGCAATCGTCTCCAGGCCGAGGTCAGCGTATTTGTCCTCCACATCGGCCACGATGGTGACCGAGGAGGCGATGGGCTCTGCTGCCCTGGCAAGGCGCTGAATCAGCGGCTCACCTTCAAGCATCGCGCGCCTTGTCGCTGCCAAATCGCACACTGCGGCCACCGGCGAGAATGTAGACCGGCAACGAGGGGCAGGTTGCTTCAGGATCAGCACCAGGAAACCGGTCGGGCATGGCAGCACTCGCGGGTCAGTTCAATCCATCCGCCATGGCCACCATGGCCACGGCCCCCGGCCAGTCTCACCCGGCGGGATGCGCACGAACCCATCACCCCGGGCCGCGCTGACCACATCACCCGAACCTTTGCAAGGGACAGACCGGGCAGTGCCATCGGCTTGCAGCGTCACCGGCCGGTACCACCACAGGTCAAGCGGGCGCGGCGATTCATCGTCAAGCATCACCACGGATCGTGGCGGCTCGGCCACCGCAAAACCCGCAAGCCGTCGCAGCGCAGCAGCGGCAAAGACACGGGCGGTCACGAGCACCGACACCGGATTGCCCGGCAGCCCCGCAATCGCCTGCCCGTGCGGCCCCACCGCTGCAAGCAGTGGCTTGCCCGGCCGGATGGCGATCCTGTGAAACACCACTTTCCCATCCGCAGCACGCACCGCATCCCGCACGTAATCATGATCACCCATCGATACCCCCCCGGTCAGCAAGAGGCAGTCGCATTGCGGAAGCAGCCCAGCCACGGCCTCAGTCACGCGGCCGGGCTCATCCTCGACATGCTGCCGCTCGACAAGCTCGATCCATGGCTGTGGCCGCAGCAGCGTGTCGAGGGCACTTCCGTTGGAATCGCGAATCTCCCACGGCTCGACTGAATCGTTGACCTCACGCAGCTCGTTGCCGGTAACGATCACGCCCACTCGCACGCGCCGATGTACGCGTGGTTCAGCAACGCCGAAAGCACAAAGCGCCCCGGCCACCGCCGCGTCAATCCCGCGGCCGGCTTCCACGACCGCATCCCCCTGCCTGAGATTCTCACCCTGTCGACGGATGTTCTGTCCGGCGGAAATCGTGGCAGGGTCGACCCGCAGCAGGAACGAGTCATCCTGCTCTTGCACATCCTCCCGGCGGATCACGGCATCGGCACCGCTCGGCACGCATCCGCCAGTGAAGATGCGAAGCGCGGTCCCCGCCGCGATCGCGGGGGGCCGCTGCCCGGTCATGACCTCCCCCGCCACCGGCATGCGCTCGCGCCCGAGGTCGGCCAGCCGCACGGCATAACCGTCCATCGCGGATACATCGTGCGGGGGGCTGTCCCGGTCGGCATGTACCGACTCGGCAAGCACGCGGCCGGCGGTGCCTTCCAGCCCCAGCGCCTCGGTGGAGACCGAACGCAGATGCGAGAGCCAAAGGCGCAGGGCCTCATCTGGTTGGGTCAGTGTGTCTGCCATATCCCGCCCTCCTCCTTCATGGTCGATCACGCGGCAGGTGCCATTAACTGCCCGCGATATCGCCCTGCTCGCCCCGCTGCCGCTCGAATTGCACCTGTGCCCAGCTCCAGCCGGCCACGGTGCGGGGAAAACCGACGGTGTTCATCCCCAGCATCAGCGCCTGCTCGATCTCCTGCTCGCTCGCACCGGCTTCCATCGCGCGGCGGACGTGGCTGCGCAGGGCTGACTCGAGCCCGGCGCCGAGCGAAATGCCGATCTTGACCAGCTCACACGTGCGGCGGTCCAGCGGGCCGAGTTGGTCGACGACCTCGGCAATGCGTTGATGCGAAGCGCCAAGCTCGGGAAACCGCTCGATGAAACGCTTGAACGTGCCGGGCAGCTTCTTCTCATCGCCCTGCGGCTGTGGGGTGGGATCATGCTCGCTCATGGGACTAGACCTCCAGGATTGACAAGTATCATGATAACGATGCGGCGACCGGGTGTGGCGATGTTGCGGTTCCCGCCGGCTGCGGGGTGAGTTGTTCCCTCGCGGCCGGGCTCAGCTCCTCCCCGCCGCGCATGGACCGTACAAGGTGCCCACCCCACCATGCGATGGCGACCAGTTCCAGCACGCCGCTTAGGCCGAGCACATAAAACACCGGGGTGGCAAAGTCGCTCGCCGTCTGCGCCACCACGCGAACGGCGATACCGGCATTGAGCAGGATGAACGGCCCCCGCAGTGGCCCCCGGAATATCCCCCGGAAGGTCACCCGGAATACGCCCCGGGCGCTCTCCTTGGGGGCGCGTTGTGATGCAGGGAGGTTTCGATCGCGGGCCAGCATCAGCCGCGAGGAGAAACCGATCAGCAGCATCGAGACAAAGCCCATTGCGATCGCATGACGGATCGCCCCGTAGTAGGCGTGGCTGAAGCCGATCCCGCTGATGCTGATGTCGGTGAACGAGCCGCGCCCGCTGATCGCTATCAGCAGCCAGAGGCCCCAGCCACCGCCAGCGCTCAGGGCGATGAGGATGGCGGCCACCACGAAAGGACGAACGGGAACGCCATTGGCGAGAGCGCCGGGAGCGTGGTCGGGGGCAGGGGCATCAGAAGCAGACAGCGCAGGCTCGTGCATGGGAAGGGGTTGCTGGTTTCCGGGGGTTGTGGGGTTTCCGGG
>PUNN01000134.1 GCA_003552605.1 Phycisphaeraceae bacterium | reverse complement strand
TCGTCCGGTTGCTTCACTGGCCCGTCCCCGCCACGGCGGACGCCGAGGCGGGAGTTTGCATTGCTTTGGCTCGATTCTCGCTCTCGCGCTCTCCCTCGGCCAGGACCTGCCGCCAGGCGATGCCGATGACAAGGCCCACCATCGCCGCAGAGGCATAGTGAACGGGCAGGGCCTTGGCGTGGCCGTGTAGTCCGCTGCCATAGAACGCCGCAAGCACCTCGGGGTGATTCGAGTAAAGCACCAGTGCCGCGAGATAACCGCCCACGCCGACTACCAGCGGGGCCGCGAGCATCGCCCCCGGCGCCGCCGCGGGCCAGATGTAATGCGCCACAAAGCCGGCAAGCAGGAAGCTCAAGCCCAGCCCCCAGACGACCTGCCCCACATCGGCGGTCTGGACGATGAACCACGTGAGGATCGCCCCGACCGCTGCCGCGGTCACCCCTGCACCGAAGGTGTCCACATCCAGTCGCCACAGGGGACGATGTCGCGGGTCGATCCAGCCGTACCTGCCGGCGAGGGATTTGCGCACCAAGTGAATCGCGCCCACCAGTGCTCCCAGCAGGGCCGACCAGATCACCAGTTCAACGACCAGCACGCCGTAGGCCCCTGGCAACTCGTGGGTGCGCATCCAGTTGGCCATGCCCCCACCGCGATGGCCCAGCACCGCCAGTGCCAGGCACATGGCAAACACGCCGCGCAACGGATTCTCCCAGCACCCCAGCCCCACGCACAGGGCGAACGGGACCACGACACCAAGCAGCAGCAGCCCCATCGCCGCGGGAAAGCTCACCTGCGCGTAGAACAGGCTGATCCCCGAGCTGCCATCGGCCGCGCGCAGCGGCGACTCGATCAGCCGTAAGCAGAAGATGGCGATCGCGGTGACCGCCAGCAGAGCGAGCATGCGTTTCATCGGTCTATTCCGTCAGGCCCCAGTCAAGCAGTTTCGGGGCGAAGTAGGTCAGGATCAGGTCGGCCCCCGCGCGCCGGATGGCCATGGTCACTTCCCACGCCGCGGCCTGCACGTCAAGCCAGCCACGCTCGGCCGCGGCGTGGAGCATGCTGTATTCACCGCTGACATGGTACGCCGCCACCGGCAGGTCGCACGCCGACCGCACACCGGCGATCACGTCAAGGTAGGTATGTGCCGGCTTGACCATCACCATGTCCGCGCCTTGTGCCACGTCCGCGGCCAGTTCCGAACGCCACTCTCGTGCGCGGCGAAAGTCCATCTGATAGCCCCGCCGGTCGCCGAACTGCATTCCCCCCTCCCCCGCCTCCCTGAACGGGCCGTAGAGGCCTGAGGCGTACTTGACCGCATAGCTGCAGATGGCCGTGTCGGCAAAGCCCCCCGCATCCAACGCCCCTCGGATGGCCTGCACCTGCCCATCCATCATGCCCGAGGGCGCCACCACATCCGCGCCCGCCCGTGCCTGCGCAACAGCAATGCGGCCGAGCAGCAGGAGCGTGGCATCATTGTCGACCACCGCGTCGCCACCGCCGGAGCCGGCTTTGAGGGTGCCACAATGGCCGTGATCCGTGTACTCACATAAACATAGATCGGTCCACAGCACCGCTTCCACTCCCGCCTGCCGAAGCTCACTGACCGTGCGCAGCACGGCACTGTCCGGATTCGCGGCGTGGCTGCCGGTGGGGTCTTTCTGCTGCGATGGGGTCACGCCGAAAAAGATGAACTGTCTCAACCCCCTGCCGGCCAGTTCACGAACCGTGCGCACGGCGTGATCGGGGGGAAGCTGGCTCACCCCCGGCATCGAGGCCACCTCCCGCGGCTCGGCGGCCTCGGTCACAAACAGCGGCATGACCAGGCTTGATACGGGCAGATGCACATCCGCCACGGCATCGCGCAGGGCCGCCGTACGACGCAATCGCCGGGGTCGAAATTCGGGGAACCGTCCTTGCTGCATGCCTCCGGGATGATAGCGGATAACGGGCGATGCGGAGCCATGGCTCAGCCTGCAACGCGCGGGCGGATCTGCCCGCAAGGCAAACTCCGCCTTTCGCAGACCGCGGGGCAATATCGGCCTTTAGGGTGCAACTGAAACGACTTTGGGGTCCCGGCTTTCACTGGGTTCTGCCACTTCTCTAAAAAGGTCTGGGTGCGTAGAAATCGCCACTCGATTATTCTAGGTCGGACGAGTGGCATGCCTGCTCCCTGCGGCTACCCTGCTGGAGGCATCGTTGGGCCCAATCGGACGGCTGGACATATTGTGGCTGCTTCCGTGGCTGATGCTTGCCGGCCTGATTCTGCTGGTGGTGGGGATGATCCTGCTGGTGCGAGGGCTCGGGCGCCGCCTGGCCGACCGCAAGTCCGCGAGGCTGGCCAAAGCGGTGTCGGTCGATCTCGAGCCGTTACTTTTGTCTCCCCCGCGCCCGAAGGACAAGCCGGAGCGGAAAACCAATTGGCTTGGTTGGATACTGATGGTTGCTGGGGGGTACATGCTGGCCCTGCTCGCATGGGAAGTGGCCCTGTGGGCGAGCAGTCCAGCCGTGGAAGCGGGGTGGTCGGCGTGGGTGGTATGGCCGCTGCGAATCGTGCTTTTCGTGGTCGTCTACCTGGTATTGATTGTCGGGCTGTGCCTTCTTACAAAGGATGGCCGTCGGGCCCTGATCGAACTGGCACCGCTGCCGGGGCTGTTCTATAGCCTCTTCCGGACATTGGCCGTGCAGCTGTGGCGTCGATCGCTCAGCCGAGATATTGCCACCGCACGCCGGGCTGCAGGAAGCGCGGGAAGCATTACGCGACACGGCCCGCTCACGATCTGGACGGACCTGGCCGCACCGGTGGCAGGGCTGCTGTCCACATGCTTCGAACAGTCGGCTGAGCAAGCGCGGCAATTGCGCGGTCAGCCGACACCTCACGATCAGCCGCTTCGACTGATTTGCTTCGCCCGGGCGGCGGCGTTCGATCGTTACAGTCGCCCGTTTAAGGGGACGGGTGACCGGATGACAGGCTATTTCCAGCGATTCGGTGCCCGCCGCGTGGTGATGCATGCAGAGCGGGCCGACCTTTACCCACGCGGCCTCGAACGGACGGCGGTCCATGAGTTCGCCCATTACTGGTTTGCCCCCGCCGGGTACCGACCACGCGCCCCCTGGCTCGAAGAAGGCCTTGCAAGCTGCATTGAAAACCGCGTTGTACCATCACCGGCCGAACCCGGCTCAGGTCATCGATGGCTGCATGTAATGGATCAGCGGGGCCACCTGCTGCGGCCCGAGGCGCTTGTGGCTTTCGATCACGAGCAATTCAGCGTGTTGTTTGAACACGCGGTGGACGCTGAAAGCTATTATCAGATCCTCATGGTCTATTTCCAAGGTTGCATCATGGTTGATTGGCTCGCCCACGAACAACCCGCGGCCTTGGGGGTACTGCTGGCCGAAGCCTCACGCCGTGAGCGCGAGCCGGTCAAGCAGTTCGAGCGGATCGTCGGCCTGGGCCCAGCAGCGGTGTGGCAACAGGCGACCGCCGAGGCCGATGAGATGCTCGACGTCGTAGCGGATCGACCTCGCGCGCAACCAAATAGCGAACTCGCAGAGCATATCGGGGGGAAGCTTGTCCCCCTCATCAGTGATCCAAATGCGCCGCCTCGATGTCGGCGCGCGGCCATTCGGGGGCAGGGCCAGCTTGGTTACCTGTGGCGGGCTGATGTGCTCATTGCAGCTCTCGTGCGCGAGGCCGACTCGAACATGCGGAAAGAACTCTTCTATGCACTATCGCTCATTGCCGGCGAGGATCTCGGCACGGAGGTTGCAGCGTGGAAGCGCTGGCTCGAAGGCCTTGATCCGGCACTTGTGGAACGGTGATCGATCGACACGATCTGCCCCCCTTTCGCCACGCAGCAGCCGAGCGCTGCGAACCTGGTGCCACCTGCACCAAGCCGTCCCACCGATTTTCGCGCCGGCTTCCGGCAACTCATGAATGCCCCCGGTTGCTGCCGCCTCGCGACGGGTTGGTGGCGATGGCAGCGCTGTCAGGGCGGGGGCCTTCGTAGCCGCCGATGCCATCGCCCAACTGCGGCATCAACGCCTGGTTGCGCTGGGTCATTTCCAGGGGCAGCAGCAGATGGAAGGTCGTCCCCCGCCCCACCTCAGACTCCAAAGAGATCTCGCCCTGGAGCAGCTTTACGAGATCGCGGCTGATGGTCAGGCCAAGGCCCGTCCCCCCGTGGGTGCGGGTTGCCGAGGGGTCAAGCTGGGTAAACTTGTCGAATATGCGGTCCTGGTCCTCGAGCGCGATGCCCGGGCCGGTATCGCTCACACTGATGCGCACCCGGGGCCGGCCGTCCGCGGCGGCGTCCTCGACGAGGGTCGCGCTGACCGTAATCGAGCCGTTTTCCGGTGTGAACTTGATCGCGTTGGAGAGGAAGTTGAACAGGATCTGCTGCAATCGCCCTGCATCGGTATGGATCAACGGCAGATTCCGTTGAAGGTCAAGCCGAAGTTCGATGCCCCGCTGCTCGGCCTGCGGGCGCATGAGATTAATCAGCCCTTCGCACGTGTCGTGAATCGAGGTCGGGGCAATGTGCAGTTCCATGCGGCCGGCCTCGATCTTGGCCAGATCGAGCAGGTCATTGATCAACTCGAGGAGGTGGCGGCTGGAGCTGATGATGTTTCGGATATAGCGCCGGCGTTTCTCATCGACCGCACCATCACCCGCGGGAAACGTGCCTTCGAGCACCTCGGCAAAACCGATGATCGAGTTCAGCGGCGTGCGAAGCTCATGTGAGACATTGGCGAGAAATTCACCCTTGATCTTGTTCGCCTCGTAGAGGGCCACATTGGTCTCGGCAAGCTCACCGAGCTTGAGATCGAGTGTCTTGTTGGCGTGGCGCAGCTCATCCTGGTTGCGGCGGAGGTTCTCGAGCATCGTGTTGAACACATCCGAAAGCTGCTCGAACTCATCACCGGTATCGATATCGGCCCGGATCTGAAGGTCGCCTTCGCTCACCTTTTCCGCCGTGTCACGCAGCAGGCGCACGGGCGAAAGAATCAGACGGGTGGTGATGAACCAGAAGGTGCCGATGGCCAGCAGGCCGGCCAGCAGACCGGCGGCGACGATGTAGATGCGGTTGATCAGAAGCTCACGCTCGGCTGCATCGGCCCGGAGCTGAATCACAAGGATGTACTCGAGCGGGTCGGCGAGGCCGGGGGTTTCGATGGCGGGACTGAGGCGCAGGTCCCCAAGCATCCCCGCCTCGCTCTTGCGGATGGCCCGGGCATAACGGTAATAGCGCACATCCTCACTGTGGGCCTCGCGGAACAGCTCTTTCTGGTCCTCGAACTGCTGGAATTGCTCGACGGCCCGGGCGAGGAACGGGTCCTGCTCGGCGTAGTCCTGCCATTGCCCGGCGGCGAGCAGCCGCGGGATCATCTCATCACGTTCGGGCACGGTCGCCGGGTCGGGCTCGCCGAGGCGGCCGATGTCGAGTTGGCCGCTGATGACGGCATCGGCAAGCTGGCGGGCGTTGCCCACCACGCTCGACTCCACAAGCTGGTTCATCCGCACCCACGTGATCGACAGCGCCGCGGTGATGATCAGCAACACCGCACCACCAAAGAGGATCTGGCACTTGTTCGCCAGACTGATCCGGAGGGCTCGGGCCATTTGAGTCATTGTGGGCCGGCGGGGACGCGATGTCGAGCGGCAGCCGAAGGAAGGCACGGCGAACGCCTGTCGCTGCCAACCTGCGTGGCATGGTCAGTGGCTGCCCCCGGAAGCGCCGCCGATGAGCATGGCGGCCCGTGACAGGGGCGCCGCATGGCCCTCAGGCGAAGACGGCTGCTGCGCATGCCTTCCGGCCTCCATGCATTTGCCCTGCAAAGGAGCCGGCGGTCGCATGCAGCGATCATCCCCCTCCCGGGGTCAGACCTGTACTTCGGCCTCTTCGAGGGTGCTCGGCCAGGCGATGACCTGTGCCGGGCGATTGTGCTCGTCGGCAACCACGACGCGGCCTTCGTGGGCGTCGATCTCAGACTCGTGAAGCTGGGCGTAGCTGACAATGATGATCCGCTGGCCCTTCTCGGTCAGCCGCGCGGCGGCGCCGTTGATGCCGATCACCCCGCTGCCAGCCTCGCCACGGATGACGTAGGTCTCGAAACGGTTGCCGTTGTCGATGTTATAGATCCACACCGCCTCGTTCGGTCGCAGGTCCACCGCCCGCAGCAGGTCCTCGTCGATCGTAATAGACCCGACATAGTGCAGGTCGCACTGCGTGACCGTGGCCTGGTGAATCTTGGCTCGCATCATCCGTCGGTACATGTCCGGACCCGTCACATCTGTTCGCGCCTCGCAGCCCCAGCGGCCGCGGGCGATTTCTCACGTCGCTGCCGAATTGTAGCGGCCCGCGGACAGGCGGGGCAGCCGCCCCGCCGAAAAGCCCCTGCCCAAGACGTTCAGGAGTCCCCCCTCCGGTGCAGAATGCGGCCGGCCCGGCCACCAAGGGCTTGACAAGACCGCCGATCGGAGGGCGGTCACCATCGCATTTGTATACGGGTTCCCGGGCCAAACACGCCCATGAGCATGGATAGTGGAGCGGGTCTGGGAATATGCCGAAGCAGAGGGGGAGGCGAGTTTTCGCAGCGCGGCCGGCCCGTTCGGCCGCCATCGC
>PUNN01000500.1 GCA_003552605.1 Phycisphaeraceae bacterium | reverse complement strand
ACACGTCTCCCCCCCAACCTCAACCTCATCGCCGCAACCCCCCTTCGCCTGATCGCCCTCGCCGCGGTCGCCTCCGGCTTGCTCTTCGCCCTCGCCGCCTGCGGACAGGTCGAACGCCGCGCCGAGGTCGTCATCGAGAGTGACGATCAGATGAACTTCGACAAGGATGAATTCACCGTCCGAGCCGGCCAGACCGTGAAACTCACCCTCAAGCATGTCGGCGAGATGTCGCTCGAACAGATGGGCCACAACGTGGCCATCCTCGAGCCGGGCGAAGACCCCGTCTCATTCGGCCAGGAAGTGCAGCAGCAAGGCGGCAACCGCGAGAACGAGTGGCTGCCCGAGCCCATGCGAGACCGCGTGATCGCCTTCACCCGCATGCTCGGTGGCGGCGAGACCGACACCATCGAGTTCACCGCGCCCGAGGAGCCAGGCCGCTACCCGTTCCTGTGCACCTTCCCCGGCCACTTCGGGATGATGAACGGGTACATGATCGTCCGGTAAGCACCCACGGTAAAGCTTGAGGCCGGTTCCGGTTGCGGCACCCCGGCAACCGGACCGGCCGGCGGCGCCGGCACAGCCGTCTCTGTCTCACAAACCTCGTCGGATCGTGTATCTCGCTTTCCCCGTCCTCCTCTTCTTTTCGGAGCTTCAACCATGATACGCTCACACCACCATCACTTCCGCCACGGATGGCGGCCTGTCGCCGCGGTGCTCGCCGCTGTGACGCTTCTGCTCACTTCGACCAGCCCGGCCGAAGCCTGCGACTCCTGCAACTACAGCATGCTCGATGAGATGCTGCACCAGCGGGCCGATACCGCCCTCGGCCGCGATATCCTGCGTGCCGCGGAGAATCAGCGCGGCCTGCCGCTTCGCGGCCTGTCCAACGTGCAGCAACACAGCGAGCGCATGCTCGAGGCCCACGCCGCCAAGCAGACCTCCCCTGCCCACGGCGCCACCTCCCCGGCTCAATCCGCCGAAGGGCCGATGTACGCGCCCGCCTCGGCCGCAGCGGACCCGGCCGGTTCATCGCACGAACAACTTCAGCCCATCTCGGCCCCACACGAAGGCCGGCAGGCCATCATCGACCGTGATGAGGGGCTCTCCATCCCGCCGACGAGCTACGTTGACCAGGATGTGGAAGCCGATCACCACTTCACCGTCCGCCTCAGTGAAGGCAAGACCTACATCGGCAACGGTGTGGTCTACGAAGGTTTCCTCATCAACGACAAGGTGCCCGGCCCCACGTTCGTGGTTACCGAGGGCGATGTGGTCGAGTTCACCGTCATCAACGAGGGCGGCGTGGCGCACGGTGCAAGCATTCACGCCGCGTACACACAGACCTCGGCCTACCTCGGGTCGATCGACCCCGGTCAGACCAAGAGCATGAAGTTCCGCGCCACCTATCCCGGTGTGTTCATGTACCACTGCGCCCCCGGCGGCCACGCCATCCCCATGCACGTGATGGGCGGCCAGTACGGGATGATGGTGGTCAAGCCCAAGGATACCCGGTACAAGCTCGAGGAGGAACTCGGCCACGGCCCGGATGTCGAGATATTTCTCAATCAGCACGAGCTGTACGCCAGCGGCAAGGATGCCGTCGAGGGCAACGTCGACTATGCCATGTTCAACGGCAAACTCTTCCGCTACGTGGAGGAGCCCATCAAGGTCCAGCCGGGCGACTACGTCCGCATGTATTTTCTCAATGTCGGCCCGAACCTGCTTTCCACCTTCCACATCGTGGGGATCATCTGGGACTACGTCTACTGGCAGGGCCACCCTGAGGCCGTGAAGCCGGGCGGGCAGACGGTCACCGCCGGGCCGAGCGATTCATGGGTGATCGAGTTCCGCATCCCGCCCGATGAGGGCGCTTACACAATGTTGTCACACGTCGTGGGATCGACCAGCCGCGGGGCGATCGGGATGCTCGTGGCCGAGTTCGACGGTGAGCGAACCGATTCGGTCACCGGTGAAGGCCCGCGCTACGGCGAGCAGGAGCTTGCCGAACTCGAGGCCGAGGCCGGCCGCCTCATCTCCCCGTTCGGTATCGGCACCGCCGCGGCCGACCGGCCGGTGCGTTACCACGACCCCGGTGAAGAGGTGTTCGTCGAGATCATCGGCAACGCTTATTCGCCCAAGGTCATCGAGGTGCCGGTGGGCACGACGGTGACATGGGTCAACGAGGATGTGTTCGGCTATCTCGCCGGTGAATTCTCGGGCGTGCATAACGTGGCCACCACGCGAGCCCCCGAGCGCTTCGCCTCGCCGCTGCTTGCCCACGGTGAAAGCTGGAGCCGCACGTTCGATGAGGCTGGCGAGTTCGAATACATCTGCGCCCCCCATCCGTACATGAAGGGCAAGGTGATCGTGTACGACCCCGCGGAGCGCGGCTACGGCCTCGCCGCCGCCGGTGGCACATGGTTGCCCGGCTGGGCACTGGCGCTGCTCGGCGGGGCGGGTGGTATTGCGGCCACCGCCGCGGCCGTGAGCTGGTTCGCACGCAGACAGAAGACTGGCGATGCCCCGCCGCAGGCCCGTGCGGTATGAAGTGTCCCCCGTGGCGTGAGCGTCCACGGACGCCAGCGACAGCCGCCGGGATGATCGACTCCTGCGCCGGTGCTCCGTGCGGGGGCGGTCATCCCGGTGGCTTCTTTCTTTGCCACTGATCTGCGATGCGCGGCAGGTGTGGTGTTGCTCACGCATGTACCTTTGACCTGCGGCCCACCGCAGGGTGGCGCCGCGCCCGTCCAGGGGGCCGAGCGCCTCGCGGCCTCGCATGGCCATCGGGCTGAAGACCCCCGGAAAGCCCGCTGACACAGCCAGCCCCGGGGTTGCCCGCCGCGGCGCGTGTCATGCGCCCCCCCGATGCCCCCGCCGCGACGTGACGGTTGCCCCCACCGCCCGGGGTTGGAAGAATACGTCAAACGGGAGGTCTCCTCTTGCGCCAGCGCCGGGTTCATTACGAGCAGGCATTCGAGAAGTACCTGCGTCAGCAGGGGGTGTCCTATGTCGCTGTGGATGAGGCCCACCGTGCCCAGGCGCAGGAGGCGGCGGGTGTGATGCCCGCTCCGGGGGCGGGGACAGGGGCGGGAGCAGGGGGCCCGGGGGCCGCGGATTCAGCCGCAGCGGCTGCCGCGATGGACAACCATCACCCCCTCCACGACCACTGCGCACACGACTGTCCCGGGGCCGAAGCGACACTGTCAGGGGCCGGGGGCGTGCAGACGCTGAAGAACTTCGACTTTCTCGTTTACGCGCCGTCGGGGCCGAACCTGCTGGTCGATGTGAAAGGGCGAAAGCATGCCGGCCGTCGGGGCCGGATGCTCGATAACTGGGTCACCGAGTCGGACGTCAGCTCCATGCGCACCTGGCGGCGGTATTTCGGCCCCGGGTTCCGCGCGGTGTTCGCTTTCCTCTACTGGTGCGATCATCAGCCGCCCGATGCGCTGTTTCTGGAGCTTTTCGAGTATCGGCGGCGATGGTATGCGATGCTCGCCATCGACATTGACGATTACGTGGCGCACATGCGCCCGCGCAGCGGGCGGTGGGGGACGGTGAACATGCCGGCCGAGGCGTATCATCGGCTCTCCCGGCCGTTCCATGAACTGTGGCGCCCCGAAAGAAGTGATGTCCCGATCGGCTCACAGCCGCTTGGGCGCAGTTATCCAGGCGCCTGAGGCCGTGGCCGGCAACCACGGTGATTCTGGCAACATGTGACCTTCATTGGTCACCAAGGGGCGGGTCGGCGCGCGTTGTCGCTTCATGGGCGGTAATGCATCTGCATCATCCGGCCGGGGCTTTCAGGCTCACCGGTACGGGCCGAAAGCAGCGCGGCGTGGCAGCAGGCGAGCACCTGCGCATCGCGTGAAAGCGTCTGTTCATGCGCCGGGCGGGGATGGCTGCGACGGCGGAGCAGATCGCGCCACTGGCGAACCACCAGGTCCACGAACGAGGCGCGGCGGCCGGGCCGCTTCTGATCGACCACGTGGCCCTCGGCGTCGAACACGCGGTAATCGCCGTCACCGATGCTGAGCTGGGCCTTGTCCCCGAGCACGTAGAGCCGCCGCAAGCCCGTCGCGTGCCGGTCGCTGACGGTGACCGTGGCCACCGCATGTTCCGGCAGCCGCGCTAGCGCGGAGATTCCCCCCGTCAGCGCCCGCAGGTCGGCCGGCGGCTCGTTCAACGGGCCGCTCAGGGCCGCATCGATCTCCAGCGGCAGCGGCGAGAAATCGAGCACCACGTCCCAGGCATCGCAGAGCCGGGCGAACAGGCTCAGGTCATCGGCGCGGCCGAAGGCGGTGTGGTGGATCAACTGCACCGCGCCCACTGCTTCAACCGGGTCAGTGGCGCTGATCCAGCCCGGCGCGGCCTGAAAGCGGGGCGTGCGGACCCGCTCGCCCCCGGTGTCGACGCTCGGTACCGCCGAGCCACGCAGGGCCAGGGCGGCACTGTCCGCGGTGCCCGCGGCACGGGGGCTTTCCCCCGCGGCGGCGCTTTCATTGCCCCCGTTAATACCCCCACCACCGCCGCGCCTGGACCGCCGCGGTTTCGGCTTCAGCGAGGCGAGTTCGTGCAGTTCCCCCGCGATCGGTTCGGTGGTGAGCACCACCGTGCCTTGCTCGATGGCGGTGACGATGTCTTCCGGCCGCACCCCATCGGCGGTGGTGATCAGCATGAAGGCGGCGGGGTGGTCCACGAGCAACTTGCGAAGGTCATCCCCCGCTGCGCAGCCGTACTGCTCGGCGAGCGCCCGCACCTCGCCCAGCCGCGGCCCGCCAATTCCGATCGGCCGCACTTGCCGATGCATCCGGCCGAGAATCTTCTCGACCGCGTCAATGCAACGGGCATCGGTCCAGACTGTCGTCTCGAAGGTGGCGTCTTGGGGGGGCATTGGCCACGGAAGATATCACAGTGGCGGAAACCGGGGGCATCATGGCCCGGTTCTTCAGTGATTTGTCGGCCCGGGGCGGCATTGCGGGCGCAAATCCGGGAGGCTGGGACGAGAAGGGGGTGGCTTCGGGCGATCGCGGCGGTGGAGGCCGGCGGCGGGACTGTGATGCGATGGATGCTTTGCTGAATACCCGGGTGGCCGCCGGTCGGGGCCGGTCATTTCAGGGGTTTGGCACCCCGGGGCCGCGTATGAAGTGGGACCCGCCCGCCGGGGAATGGGGGGTTGTGACAACGGTTGGCGGGGGGGTGTCGGGGCGTCTCGGAAGCAGTTTTCGACAGAGTCTCCACAACGGGACCAGGCGCGGGGGTGTGGGAGTTGACAAGCGTCAAGACGCTGGTAGAGTATTGTGTCTCGCTTCAATGAGCGAGTGATTAACGGGCCGGACGGCCGGCCCGAGGGCCTGACCAAGAGGGGCCGAGTGAAGCAGCAGCCCGAGCCATCCCGATGATGCACCCCGGCGGCCCCAACCGGCCCGCCAGGGTCGGTCGACGGGATGCTTGACAACCCTCGATGAAAAGCTATGATCTCCGCCCCGCCGCGAATCGCGGTGTCCCGTTCATGCGGGGCCACGCGATCCGCCGCGAGCGGAGCCGTCTCCGGCCAGCCGGCTGGATGACGGGTGGTCTTTGACAAGTGGATAGTCGGGTTCTTGTTCTTCTTTCTCCGGAAGAACAAGGCATCACCGAGAGATGAATTTTCTCGTGTTCTGAGGAGCTTGCCCGCCGGTTGTTCAATGCCGGCGGGTCGGCGTGGTATATCGTCCACGCCGGGTCGATCCGGCCCGTCCGGTTCGGTGCATGCCCCTTTCCGCCAAGGCGGACTTGGGTGTGTGTCGTGACGGTTCGAGGTCGGTGTGATCAAGCTACTAAGGGCGCGCGGTGGATGACTTGGCGTCGAGAGGCGATGAAGGACGTGGTAGCCTGCGATAAGCCCAGGGGAGCTGGCAAACAAGCTTTGATCCTGGGATTTCCGAATGGGGAAACCCGGCCCTTCGGGGTCATCCGTGCCTGAATGCATAGGGTACGGCGGCTAACCTGGTGAACTGAAACATCTCAGTAACCAGAGGAATAGAAAGAGACATCGATTCCGTCAGTAGCGGCGAGCGAAATCGGAAGAGCCCAAACCGCCCTTCGGGGCGGGGTTGCGGACACCAACGTGGCACTCACAAGCGACGATTGAACGGTCTGGAAAGGCCGACCATAGAGGGTGACAGTCCTGTAGATCGTTGTGCGTGTGGCCTAGGTGCTCCAGAGTAGCGTCGAGCTCGTGGAACTCGGCGTGAATCCGGGCGGCCCACCGCCCAAGGCTAAATACTCCTCGACGACCGATAGTGAACCAGTAGGGCGATTGAACGTTGAAAAGCACCCCGAAAGGGGAGTGAAAAGTACCTGAAACCGCGCGCTTACAAGCGGTCGGAGCCCGTCTTCGGACGGGTGACGGCGTGCCTTTTGCATAATGAGCCGGCGAGTTAATCTCTGTGGCAAGGTTAAGCCTTATCCAGGCGGAGCCGAAGCGAAAGCGAGTCTTAAACGGGCGTACAGTCGCAGGGATTAGACGCGAAACCAGGCGATCTACCCATGGCCAGGCTGAAGGGAGGGTAAAACCTCCTGGAGGGCCGAACCCGTTGACGTTGAAAAGTCATGGGATGAGCTGTGGGGAGGAGTCAAAGTCTT
>PUNN01000335.1 GCA_003552605.1 Phycisphaeraceae bacterium | reverse complement strand
CGCGCCACGCCGCGAGCACATAGATGCAGCCCACGGTGAGCATCAGCCCCACCTCGATTCCACCGAGCGCCAGAGACGGGCCAAGTTCGGGGAGCACCACCCACGCCAGGTCGACATAGTGCATCACCACCAGCCACGCCGCCACGATCGCCAACAGAAGTGGCCGGCGTTTGCTGTGGCGGGTCATCAACACACAGAACGGCACCAGAAAATGCCCCACCAGCAGCACCAGGGCGATGATGCTCCAGGCATTGACATCCTCCGGCACGGTGGTGGCCCCGCGGATGCGCAGCCACGCCGTCATCTCCGGAACGTTGGCATACCACAGCAGCATGTACTGGCTGAACGCGATGTAACCCCAGAAGAACACGAATGCGAACAGCAATCGGCCAAGGTCCAGAAAATGCTCCTCCCCGGCCTCCCGCGGGACCAGGCCGGCGCGGCGGAGCAGAACGATCGCGATGATCAACACCGACAGCGCCCCCACGATGGCCCCGCTGAAGTAGTAGATGCCGAAGATCGTGCTGTACCAGTGCGGGTTGAGCGTCACCAGCAGGTCTTTGGCGGCGAAGGTCAGCGTAAAGACGAGCAGCACCGTGGTTTCGAAGATGATGGCGACATTGGCCGGAAAGCTCAGCAGCGGCTTGTCGTTGACCAGAAACGGACACCCCTGAAGCGGCGCCGGCACACCGGTGAACGTGGCCGCGTTGGTCCACCAGACCAGAAACAGGCCGGCAAGGGCACCGATGACCCCATGCACAAGCGCGATCGAGGGCAGGCTGATCCCGACAACGACCGTCACAGCGCGGCCGCTCCGCTCACCACCCCGTTGGCCATGCACAGCCAACCCGTATTCAACCTCCCCCGCCACCGTGACCTTGCACCGTGGAGGCATGCTGTTGATCGCCCGGCCTGAACAACCCGGCTGCTCACGATTTGGTTCAGTGGCGGTCCGAGGCCGCCGCGGCGGGGCCTTTCAGCAATCCCGCAACGTCGGGATCGCGTTCGTCGGTGAACACGTCGAAGTGCGTGTGCTGGAGGTGGTCGATCGCCATCTTCTTCAGCCGCATAAGTGAATCATGCAGCGGGCAGGGAGTGTTGTTGCCGCACCAGCCGGGGCCGAACGGGCAGTCCACATCGTTGTCGGACTCGAAAAGCACTACCACATCATGCAGGGAGATCTCGCCCGGCGGTCGTGCCAGCCGGTATCCCCCACCCGGCCCGGGAGCGCCCCGCACCAGCCCCGCCTGCGCCAGGACGCTGAGCACCTTGGCCACCACCGGCCGCGGCAGGTTGCGGTCGGTGGCGATCTGCACTGCCGAAACCCGACTGTCCGGCTCGGGATAAAGCTCCGCGAGCCGGCTCATCGCCGCGATGGCGTACTGGGTCATGCGATTGCGGTAAATCAAGCCGGCAACCTCCTTCACGATCGGCCGCTTGCTCATCATAGTGCGCCCGCGAGGCGTCCGCACTTTCGACACACCAGATGTGACACCGCCAACCCCCGTTCCTGAAAGAAGATGAGGATGATTCCGATGCCCGAACAGCCCCACCCCGGCCAGCCTGAGATGGATGCCACCCCACTGAAGCGCGGCGTGACGCGGCGGCAGTTCCTCTTCCAGATGGCCGCGGCCGGCGCCGCCGTCAGCGCCATCGGCCCACTCGCCGCGAGCCGCGCGCAGATGATCCGGCCGGTGCGGATCGACAACCCCATGACCGAGTACCCCAACCGCGACTGGGAGAAGGTCTACCGCGACCTGATCCGCTCCGATGACAGCTCCACCTTCCTCTGTGCGCCCAACGACACGCACAACTGCCTGCTCCACGCCCACATCAAGCATGGGCTGGTCACGCGCATCAGCCCGACCTTCGGCTATCACAAGGCCACGGATCTTCAAGGAAATCAGCCCACCCAACGGTGGGAGCCCCGCTGCTGCCAGAAGGGACTGGCGCTGGTCCGCCGGTTCTACGGTGACCGCCGCTGCCGCAAGCCGATGATGCGCCGCGGGTTCAAGCGCTGGGGCGATGATGGCTGCCCGCGCGATCCCGAGACCGGAGCGGTCGATGCCGACAAGTACCTGCGACGGGGGCAGGACCCGTGGCTGGCGGTGAGTTGGGAGCAGATATTCGAGTACTCGGCCAAGGCGATGGTCAACATCGCCGAGACCTACAGCGGCGAGCAGGGGCAGGAATACCTGCGCAAGCAGGGCTACGACCCGCTCATGGTCGATGCCACGCAGGGCGCCGGGACGCAGACATTGAAGTTCCGCGGCGGCATGCCGGCCCTCGGCATTACCCGCATCTTCGACATGTACCGCGCAGCCAACAGCATGGCCCTGCTCGATGACACCATCCGCGGCACGGGGCCGGACAACGCCCTCGGCGGCGGGGCTGGGCGAGGATGCGCCGCTGCGCCAGGCCCTTGCCGAAGCGATCACTGCGACCAAGGCGCTCGATGGCGCGGCGTGGTCCGATGAGTACCATCGCCTCTTCGAGGGCGCCATGCTCTGCCCGCTGAATGAGTCAGCCTACGTCCGCCGCGACAAGGGCGCCATCCTCGGTGACCTGTGCGGCTTCTACCGGGCCTTCGGCTGGCAACCGGCGCCGGACACCGCAGAGAAGCCCGACCACCTTGCCACCGAGCTCGAGTTCATGGGCATGTTGCTGATCATGCTCGCGAGGGCTGAAGAAACAGGTCACGCGGAGCACGCCGCGATCACCCGCGATGCGCTTGGCCGCTTCGCAGGCGGCCATCCCGGCGACTGGGTTGATGTGGTCTGCGACCATATTCCTGAGTGTACGCGCCTCGATGCCCTGGCCGCTTACCCCCGCGCCCTCGCTTCACTGTGGAAATCCATGACCACCTTCTGGCAATGGCCCACAGACCCCACGGTCACCGCACCGGGCCCCGCCGAGGAACCCGCATCACCCTACGAATGCGCTGCGCCCGGCTTCGAAACCACGGCGTTGACCCGCAACGGCCATCCCGTGGCCTGAAACGACATCGCGCCACACCAACAGGGATATTCGCATGGAAGCGCCACGCGCGGGCAGAGCGGATATCGCTACGCCCGCTCCTTCCGGCCGACCCGGATGGCGTTGGCGCGGCGGGCGGGCATATCTCTCTCGAAAGATTCGGGATAGCGGTCCGGCAGATGCGACACCTCATCCAGCCGTACCCGCACATCTTCCGGTAACTCGAACTCGAGCGCACCAAGATTACGCTGGAACTGCTCCACCGTCCGGGCGCCCACGATCGCTGATGACACGCCCGGCCGGTCCATCACCCACCGCAGTGCGACCTCCGCCGGGTTGCGGCCCAACTGCTCGGATACTTCCAGAAGCACCGAAAGAATGTCATCGGCATGACCGGCAAACATCCGGGCCTGCCAGACCCAGTTCTCTTGCGACCGTGTCCCGGGCAGCGTGCGCTCGCCCGGCTTGTATTTGCCCGTCAGAAACCCGCCCGCCAGCGGGCCCCAGGCGACAATTCCCATGCCCTTGTCCCGGCACAGCGGCACAAGTTCCTGCTCGATGTCGCGCACGACGAGGCTGTATTGAAGCTGACAGGCGATGAACCGGGACAGCTCGCGCGCGGTGCTGATCCACCACGCATCACACAGCCGCCAGGCCGGATAGTTGCTGCATGCGATGTAGCGGACCTTGCCGCTGCGCACCAGGTCATCGAGCGCTTCGATCGTTTCCTCGGCCGGTGTCTCCACATCGAGATGATGCACGTAGTACACATCGATGTGTTCGACCCCGAGGCGTTCGAGACTGTCATCGACCGCATTCATGATCGCCACGCGTGATGTGCCCGAATCGTTCGGCCCGTCACCGAAGGGGTTGAAGAACTTGGTTGCGATCACCGCCTGCCGTCGCCGGCCGCGCAGGGCCCGGCCGAGCAGGACCTCGGATTGGCCGTTCCCGTAGTTGTTGGCGGTGTCGAAGAAGTTGACCCCCGCATCGAGGGCTGCATCCACAATTCGCTGGGCTTCATCCTGCTCGGTGCTGTGGCCGAATGTCATTGCCCCGAGACAAAGCTGCGATATCTTCAGGCCGGAGGAACCGAGTCTTCTGTATTCCATCTTGTCTCACTCCTCTTTGGGGATGCCTCTCCCGGCCCCACGGGCGGATAAGCGGAGGAGAGCAGGGGAGGGCGTCAGCCGGCAGAGCTCCCGCTACCCACCCTGCTGCTGCGGATCAGAGCCCGTGGCCCGATCGCGCTGTCCCGCCGCGCGGCGGAGCGTACGCATACTCGGCCGTGAGATGGGATGTTCGGCTTCGAGCAGGGGAAGCAACCTCCGCACCAGCGACGGCCGGGCGATGTAATAGCAGCGCAGGTTGCCCTGCTCGTGGCAGTCCACGATGCCCTGATGGCGCAGTGCGGCAAGGTGCTGCGACACATTGGCCTGTGGCACATCAACCAGGTGCTGGATGTCACCGACGCATCGTGGCCCGGATGACAGTGCCTTGAGGATGGCCAGTCGCACCGGGTGGGCCATGGCACGCAGCAGCGCGGCTGCACGACGCCGATTGGCCTGCTCATCCAGCGAACGATCCACCACCGGACTCCTGTCGCCCATCTGCTGGATACGCCGCGTGGCCGCCAATGAGCGGCTCATTGCCCGCCGCCACCATCGTCGCCGAGCAGTTTCTCATAGACCGGCGACCAGAACAGGTGGCTGCCCGAGGCCGTCTGCGCGGCGACCATCACCGCCTCGGCCACCTCCTCCTTGCTCGCCCCGGCCTTGAACGCGGCGTTGGCGTGGGCCTCGACGCAATGCTCGCACCGGCTGAGCACCCCCGCGGCCACGGCGATCAGTTCCTTGGTCTTGGCATCGAGCACCCCCTTCTTCGTCACCGCCTTGTAGAACTCGAACCAGGCATCGGCGTGCTCGAGGTTGCGCTTGCCGAACCAGTAACGCTGCATGGGACTCGCCTGCTGACTCATGGTCAACGACTCCTGTAAATGGAAGCTCATCAGGACGGCGCCACTGCCGACCTCTTCTCGGCAATATTAGCATATTGTAATGTTTCAGGCAACTGCCATCTCCGGCGCACCAGGACAAACGAGCGCATGACACTTGGCGCGGCTGGCGGACCGGGCTTTCCTCCCTTCTCCATTTCCGGGGCGGGAGAGGGGCCGGGAGTGAGGGCAGATTCGTGCTGGTCGTGCCGTGGCTGAACCGAGGGCCGCCCCCATCATGAGGCGGGAAGGACGGTACATGAAGCGTTCGGACGTTTGCACCAAGTCCGCCCTCACCCCAGCCCTCTCCCGCCCCCGGAAATGGGGAGAGAGCAAGAGCCTTCCGCGACGTGTGTCATGCGCCCGGGGCAAACGCATGTAGCTTGGCTGGCTGCGTCAGCAGCCGCCCCCGGAACTTCGGCTGATGGCCATGCGGCGAACCCCCAATCACAGGCCGTCATGGCCATCGGCTGCGGACAGCCGCTGACCATGCCACCCGGTTTCGCGTCTACATGCGTTTGCCCTGGTTGCCATGGCCCCGGCGTTTGAACCGGCCTGACCCCGGGCATAAGCTCGTTACATGGTGCGGATCAGCCTCAGGTTGAAGGTGGTGGTGCTCGGGGTGCTGGGCATGGCCTTCGCGGCCGCGGCGGGCGGTTGTATGGACTGGCGCCTCGGCGACGATGCCAATGGAAGTAATGCGGCCGACAACGAGGCCGTGCCGCCTGAAGATGTCTGGATAATCCGGCCCGAGCGGATGCGGGTGTATCCCTCTACGCGCCTGGTGGTCGAGGACGGCAAGCCTGTGCTGGAAGCGCGCATCGAATTCACCGATGCCGCCGGCGATCCGACCAAGGCGGTGGGTGATCTCCGGTTCGAACTGTATCCGCTCGTGGGCACAGGCGAGCGGCGCCGGCGCGGCGATCTACTTTACCGCTGGCGCGTCCGGATGTTCACACTCGAGGAGAACCGCACCTTCTACGATCCGATCACGCGCGCCTACCTCTTCCGGCTTCGCATGGATGACCCCCTCGCCGTGGGCAATCCCCTCCAGCTCAACGTTACCTACCTCCCCCCTCGCGGTCACGAAGGACGGCGCCTCGAATCCACCTTCCAACTCAATGTCCCTGAGTAAACGCACAGCCTGCGCCCCGCATTTCAGGAACAAGGCGCCCACGTAGCGCCCTGCTGATTCGCCCTCGATATGACGGCCACAAGGATACCCGCCGATCCCCATCCGCATCACCCGTGGTCAGTTCGCCCCCCGACCTCCGCTTCATCCGTGGCGCGGACCGTGCCCCCGACCACCAGTGCGGCGCCGATGAGCACGAGGTTCTTCAGGATGTATTGACCTTCCATTGTCGGGGCGAAGCTGTCCGGCTGATAGCAGAGCTCCGGCAGCAGCACCAGGGGCATGAACGTGCCCGCCATCTGTGCAAACAGCAATGGAATGGCCACCCGGATCAGCGGCCGCCACAGCAGGCAGAGGCCGATCGCCACCTCCCACCAACCCACGATGTGCAGAAAGGTGGCCGGTGCCAGCGCTACAGGCATCAGTGGCCTCATCGCGTCCGCTGTAGCCAGCACCAGCGGTTCAGCCGGGCTGACGCCAAGCGGCTTGAGCACGCCAAAGCCAATGAACACCACCACCATCGCCAGCCGCAACAGTGGCGGCCCGAGCCGCCCGAGT
>PUNN01000089.1 GCA_003552605.1 Phycisphaeraceae bacterium | reverse complement strand
CCACCGCGTGGTGGATGGTGGGATGCGATTCGATGGTGCGCGGCTGCACGACCTTCACCGAGCCGTAGTCACAGACGCGGCCGAGATCGTTGCGAAGCAGGTCGACGATCATGTTCAGTTCCGCCGCATCCTTTTCACTCCGCTCAAGCAGGGCAGGGTCGGCCGCGGCCGCGAGCGTACCCTTGATCGGCCGGGTGAGCACCTGGCGGTTGCGGAGTTGGAGAAACAGTTCCGGCGAGGTCGAGGCAAGGGCACGTCGACGATGGGGCGCGGCCGGATCGGAGGGAAGTTCCAGCAGCGCCCCGTACCATGCGGGCGAGACCTGCGCCAGGCTCGCAAACAGGGCTCGGGCAGGCACGAGATCACCCACACCGGCATCAAGGTCGGCCGTGAAGCGCTGAGCGAGATTGACCTGAAAAACATCGCCGGCGGCGATGTAGTCCAGCACCCGCTCGGCGGCCCGTTCGTACTGCTGTCGCGTCCAGTACGGCCGCGGCTCAGCCGCGGGCGGCGCAACGAGATCGACCGGCCGGTCAAGCAGTTCGGGCCTGCCGCCTTCCTGCCATTCGCCGCAGGCACACCATCGCCCCGCCTCAAGGTCATAACTGAGCCAGCCCGGACACCAGGCCAGTTCGATGACCGGCCAGTTACGGTCATCAACGGCGTGATGCGGCAATCGCTCGATCCATCGGGCGATGTCGTAGGAAAAATAGCCGATCCAGAGGCCACCTTCAGCGCCGGCCAGGAGGTTACGCAGATTGCGCAACGGCCTGTGGCCAAGTGGTTGAACAGCGGGGCAGGGGCGCCCATGGTCAATCCATTGGCCGCGGCCAAGGTCACGGGCACCATCTTCGACGATGAATCGATACCAGCCAACCGGTGAGCTGATGATTGTTTGCTTCGCCCAGCGGGCATCATATCGCCCGGAGTGAAGCATCAGCAGGGGGGTATCGGTGGGGAATCGGCGCAACAGTTGAAGCGGCTCGAAGTCCCAGTCCAGTGGGGTACCCATCTCATCCATGCACGCCATGATAAGCATGCGACTGACACAGCGCGGCGTGCGATGAGCAGTGCCCCCGCCCCAAATGTGGGTTACTCGGCACAAGTGCCCCGGGCCGGCTCGACAGCGGCGGGAAAGGCCCGGCCCCCGCCATGGCCGGGCGAAAGCTGAAGGATCGTCTGCCTGATGCATTCAGGATCAAGCACGGCATTGCTCAGGCCGGCCTCGAAGCATGCCCGGGGCATGCCGTACACCGCACAGGTTTCAGCATTCTGGCTGATGACGATGCCTCCGGCGCTTTGCACCGCTCGGGCGCCCTCGGTCCCATCCCGTCCGATCCCGCTGAGCACGATGGCGAGGGTGTGGCGGCCGTAGATGGCGGCGGTGGACCTGAAAAGCTCATCCGCGGCCGGCTTGTAGGGCAGGGTCTGCGGTTGAGGACTCACCTCGAGCACGGGCCGCGCTGTGCCGGCAGCCCGACGCACTCGCAGGTGCTGGTGTCCCACCCCAACGTAGACGGTTCCGGGCAACACGGGCATGCCATCCTCGGCGTGGAACACCGCCAGCGCAGCCCGATGCGCGAGGAAATTGGCGAACGTCCGCGAGAACGATGGCGGCAAATGCTGGGCGAGGAAGATGGGGAAAGGCAGGTACGCCGGCAGCCGTGTGAGAATCTGCTCGACAAGCTGGGGGCCGCCCGTACTGGATCCAATCGCCACGGCTTCGATGCGCCCGAGAGCCAGGCGGGGGACGGTGTGGATCGGACTTGCGGGCATGACATCCACCACAGCGACCGGCCAGGGCACCGAGGTCAGCGGAACCTCCGTGCCCTCGCAGAGTCCAGTTCAGCGCGGCCGCGAACGACCACTTCGGAAGCGCCCGCGAACCCGGCCCACTGCGGGCCCCAAGGGCACCCCGCATCCGGGGTTTTCCCGCGGCCTCGGCAGAGCTTACAGGGACCGGGGATTGCCGGATTCCCGGAGGGCGGGTTTCCGGGGGGCCGGGCTTCCGGGGGTCCGGGGGTGGTATCGGTTATTTCGCCGTGAAGGGTGACTGGCGGCCCGTGATCTCTCCGTGCCAGCGGCCGAGGGCCATAAGCGGGAAGTAGTGCCGATAAAGGTGATACCGCAGGTAGAACACGCGGGGGAAGCCGGTCCCGGTAAACTGCGGCTCATCCCAGGTTCCGGATTCGAGTTGGCTGTCGATCAGCCATTGAATCGCCCGCTGAACGGCATCATCCTCCGGCCCGTACACCGTCAGCAGTGCCATCGCTGCCCATGCGGTTTGTGAAGCCGTTGAAGTGCCCTGACCCTTCAGGCTGGGCTCCTCGTAACTGTCGGGCGATTCACCGAACGAGCCGTCCGGCTTCTGTACCTGCTTGAGCCAGGCCCCGGCACGCTGAATCCAAGGTTCATTCACATCCACACCAATGCGGCGAAGGCCCCCGATGGCCTGCCATGTCCCGTAGATGTAGTTGACCCCCCAACGGCCGAACCAGCAGCCTTCCGGCTCCTGTGTCTTCTTGAGGTATTGCAGCGCCCGGGCCACGGCGGGATGGTCGGTCGTGTAGCCATGCCAGGCGAGGCATTCAAGGGTACGGCCGGTGATGTCGGCACACGAGGGGTCCTGGATGGCGTTGTGGTCGGCGAAGGGCACATGCTCGAGCAGGGGCCGGTGACGCGTCTTGTCGAACGCCGCCCAGCCACCATCGCGGTTCTGTAGCGCCAGCACCCAGGCCACGCCGCGCTCACCCGCCGCCGTGGCCTTGCGCCCGCCGATACGCCGCAGTGCCATCGCAATCATGACCGTATCGTCAACATCCGGGTACCAGGGGTTGTTGAACTCGAAGAACCATCCCGAAGGCTTGACGCCGGCCGCCACGTTGTTGGCCCAGTCGCCCATGTGCCGGCATTCTTTGCTCAGCAGCCAGTCGGCACATCGCTTCATCGCCGGGTGTGAGGCGTCGAGGCCGGCATCGGTCAAGGCATAAGCGGCAATCCCCGTGTCCCACGAGGGTGACTCGCATGGCTGAAGGCGAATCGTGTCATCAGCCGCGGCTGGGTCTTCCGGGCTGTTGCGGGGCGAGCCATCACGGCCGTGGATCATGTAATTATCAAGATGCCGCAGGTTATCCTGAATGATCGGGTGATCCTCGCTGTAACCGAGGCACATGCGGAAGGCGATCAGCAGATAGATAATCGGTGGGAAAATGGCCCCGGGGCCATCGCTGGCCATGCAGCGCTCGATGATCCAGCGTTCCATCCGGGCCACCGCCCGGCGGCGGAAGACACGAAGCGCGCCGATGCGGTCGGCGAGTTTCAGGACGTGGTCGGCCCCGTGGAAACAGCGCATCCAGAACCGGCTTTTCGAGAGGGGGTTTGGCAGCAGACGATCGCGATTGGCTGGATCCTTGAAAAGCTCGGCGACGCCGAGGTGCTCGGGAACATGGCGCACCGGCTTGAACGTGGTGACGATCGACAGTGGCTGGATCATCGTCCGCGACCAGGCCGAGACTTTGTCGAGGTGGAAAAAGCACCAGCGGGGGAGGTAGACCAGTTGCGGCGGGATCAGGGGCACCGCGCTGTAACTGACCTGGCCAAGCGCGGCGAGGTAGTACTTGGAGAAGGTATTGATCCTTTCAGCCCCCCCGTTGGCGAGAACCTGCTCGCGGGCGCGGACCATGTGGTCCGCCTCCGGGCCATCGCCCATCAGCTTGAGCGCGAAATATCCCTTCACGGTGGCGCTGATGTCCATCTTGCCACCACCGACGGTGCCCTCGGGGTACTGGGCCCAGGCTCCGGAAGGTAATTGCTGCTGGCGCAGGTAATTGGCGATTTTTGGCAGCCGCGGGTCATCCTCACGGCCGAGAACCCACATGGCGAGGATGTACTCGCTCTGGAGGATCGAATCTCCCTCGAGTTCGGCACAGAAATAACCCTCATCGTGTTGGCGGCTGAGGAGACTGTCGACGGCACGATCGAGGTGCTGGCTCACTCGGTTGGTGAGCGCCTCGGCGGACCGCTGAGAACCTGAGGGCGGTTGCTCCTCGGTGGCGGTAGCACCATTGAACTGGTCTCGAAATTGTGTGTTGTCGGGTTGGGTCATTTCCGGCCTCGTTTGCATGTCATCGCGTGTCTGCCTGCCCGCTGCACCTCTCGGCGGCGCTGTACGGGACACCGGCTGCCCGGCGTGGGCGCTAGCCTTTAGCCTAGCCTAGCCCAAGGCCCAATGCGGCTGCAAGATGCACAAGAGCCCATTGTCATCTGGCGCGCTCTGGCAATGCCCCAGCACATGGCACCGCAGCCCCACCCTGGCCACCGCTATACATAAGATAGATTATCGGACCCCGGGGGCCGGAAGGGGGCTGGCGTCCCAGAATACCCGTAACTCCATATCATCAAGTCAGATACGGATCGATCAGCGCCCGGATGCGCCCGGCCAGGTCCGTTCCCGCCGGTGGGATCGGCTCAAGCGCTGCGAGCAACCGGGAAGTTGCCGCCGCCTTTTCCCGTTGCTCCCGTGCAGGCCGATCCGGCAGGTCTGAAAGATTGTCCAGCCGGTCGGCGAGTTTGATCAGCTTTGCCGCCCCCGACATCCCGGCCGCCTTCTGTTCGATTGCAGCCGCCTTGCCCCCCAGCTCGGCGGCCGCCCGAGGATTGATGGTCAACTCATCAACCAGGCTCGCAATCGCGGGGCCAAACGCGCGTTGAATGTGGAACAACTCCGCCGCGGTGTCCTCGACCACATCGTGCAGGTGCGCGCCCGCGAGAGTCTGCGGATCGGTCACTCCCGCTGCGGTCAGCATTGCCGCAACAGCATCGGTGTGCTCCGTTAATGGCCGCGCGCTGCGGCGCTTTGCCACATCGCGCTGGGCGAACGCGGCGAAGGTCCGGGCCGCGGCGACAGGTTCATCGCCCAATCTTGGGACGATCCACGTTCGCCCGCCTTCGACGAGCACCCGCCCGGCGGCGATCGCGGCGAGGGCTTCCGGATACGCCTGCAATTCCTGCTCAAAGACACGGGCAGCTAGCGCATCGGGCGTGTCTTCTTCACCTACGGGACAGGTCCGCTGAAGGATGATGGGCCCGGTGTCATACTCGTTGTCGGCAAAGTGGACGGTGCATCCGCTGACCTTGCATCCGCGGGCGATCACCGCCTGATGGACGCGCTGGCCGTACATGCCCTTGCCGCCGAAACTCGGCAGCAATGCCGGGTGGATGTTTACCACGCGGTTTGTGTAATCCTCGGGGATGACCAGCAGGTTCATGTATCCGGCGAGGACGACGACCTCTGCGCCGGCTTGGCGGAGTCGGGCGAAGACAACGTCCGATAACTCGCAAGGGCCCCTGTACGCTTTTTTCTCCACGATTTCCGTCTTTAGCCCCAGGTGCGCGGCCCGTTCAAGCCCGTATGCATCGGAGCGTGAACTGATGACCGTAACAATCCGCGCGGGTAACACGCCGCGCTCGATGGCCCCTTGAAGGTTTTCCATGCTGCGGCCGCCGCCGCTGATCAGTACCGCGATGGGCAATGGATCGGCATTCATTGGACCGACAGGATACACCCCGCGGCAGACTGACACACAGCTCGCGGCGCTCCGGCCCCGGGCGGCTATCCTTTATCATCATGCCCCGAACCCGTCTAGCGCCATCCCCCACCGGTGCCCTGCACCTCGGCAATGCCCGCACGTTTCTCATTAACTGGGCGTTGGCGCGGCAGCGCGGCTGGGAGGTGCTGCTACGAATCGAGGACCTTGATTCGCCGCGCATCAAGGCCGGGGCCGACCTCGGGGCCATCGCAGACCTCGCATGGCTGGGATTGGACTGGGACGAAGGCCCCGTCTATCAGACCGCCGAATTAGCGCCCTGCCGCCAGGCCATCGAGTGCCTTTCCCGGGCCGGCCTGTTGTACCCATGCGCCTGCACGCGGCGGGAGATCGAACAGGCCCAGTCCGCACCGCATGAAGTGCCGGGGCAGGAACTGCGATATCCCGGGACTTGCCGACCTGAGAAAGCCGCCCCCCTGCCGCGGCATGTGTTTACCCCTGATCCTTCTGCGGACGGTGGAGCCGCCCCCGCGATCCGCATCCGCGTTCCGGACGAACCCGTGGTGGTGCATGATCAGGTTCGCGGCGTGCAGCGGATCAATGTCCAGGCCACGGTGGGTGATTTCATCATCGCCACCAGGGCGGGGCTGCCGGCATACCAGCTTGCGGTGGTCGTCGATGACGCCCGACAGGGCATGACCGATGTGGTGCGCGGCGACGACCTGCTCGGCTCGACGGCACGACAGCTCTGGCTGTATCGTTACTTGGGAGTCGCGGCCCCCCCTCGCTGGTGGCACCTGCCGCTGCTGCTCGGGCCGGACGGCCGGCGGCTGGCCAAACGTCACGGGGACAGCCGATTGGCCCGATACCGTGAAATGGGTGTTCCGGTTGAACGCATCGTAGGGCTGCTGGCACATTGGAGCGGTGTGACCGCCCGGCGCGAGCCGATGTCGGTTGGCGACTTCGCCGCGCGGTTCGACATCGGCCGCCTGCCGGGCGAGGCCGTCACCTTTACCCCCGAGGATGAATCATGGCTCGTCGCCGACCACCAAGACAGCCTGAACAGGGCGAAAACCGCCGGCGTGTGATCCGCGCAGCGCTGGGACTGCTGCTGGCGCT
>PUNN01000446.1 GCA_003552605.1 Phycisphaeraceae bacterium | reverse complement strand
GGGCCCGGCGTCGGCCTGCTCCGGGTGATACCGCGTGATCGCCACCCGCCGCTCCCCGAGGGCGTGCATGGCCATCAACTCCACCTGCGCATCGCCGCGCAGGGCGCGGATGGCAAAGCGCGTATCCCAGGAAGGCAGCCCATCGAGCACCAGCACCCGCATTCGCTCCCGGCTGACCTGTACGAACACCGGCGCGCGGTTGTTGGCGGTGTGACGTTCACCCGGCAGTGGTTCGGCGACGACCTCGTAGGCATGCAGCTTGACCTCGCCGGCCTGTTCGGCCTCGGGCCGGATGGTGAAGCGTGCTTCACCGCGGCCATGCTCATCGAGCATCACCTGCGTGGCATCCACCCGCCGTCCTTCATGCAGCAGGTTCACCTGCACGTTGCGGCCTTCGGCCCCGGGGCCGGTGATACTGGCTCTGATCTGTGTCGACTGGCCTTCAAGCAGGCGGGGCGAATCCGCCCATGCGCGCACGGCGACATCCGGCCCTTCAGTCTCGCGGCCGACGGGAACGCTGAAGATGCGCCAACCGCGATCGGCAAGCATGGAGATGGCCGATTCCGGCCCTTCGCCGCGGGTGTCGTGGCCATCGGAGATCAGCAGCAGGATGCCCCCATCGGGCCGGTCGCCCTCGACGAAGTAGCCGCGCTCGCCGCGCAGCGCGGCCTCGCGCAACGCCGCGTAAAGATGCGTCGCCTGTCCCACCGGTTCAAGTTCACGCGCCAATCGCGGCACGATCGGGCGCACATCTCGGTCGAAGGCGAAGCCTTCGAGTTGTGCCCGCTGCTGCACCGCAGCGATGTATTGCGGATCGAGGTACTGCTCGGCGATCGCATCCCACCGGCTGATCCGCTCACCACCGGCGCGCATGTCTTCTTCGGCCATGCTCAACGAAGTATCCAGCAGCATCATCACCCTCGCCCGCTGCTGATGCGTCTCGGTGGCCTGCATGATTACCGGCCCGGCGAGCATCCAGCCCACCACTGCCACCGCCGCGAGGCGAAGGCCAAGCAGGATCAACGCGGCTTTGCCGCTCAACCGCTCCCGCTCGCCCCTTCGTGGCCAGACGTACAGCCACAGCGCGGCGATCAACGCCGCGGCGATCAGCACCAGCGTCCGCCCCTCTCCGAGGGGCAGGCGGTAGCCCTCGAAGCCAAGCTCAGGCAGCACGGGCAGACTCCTCAACGGTGGTGGAGATTTCCTCCTGCCGCGACCGGGCGGCTGACAGGCGCAGGATCATCAGTTCCAGCGCCGCAAGCAGCAGCACCGCGGCCAGCAGCCAGGGCCACAGCTCGTAGCGCTGCGGCGAGGCGGGATCGATCGCCACGGAACCAGTCGGTGTCCGGCCCGCTGCCGTCTCAGGTGATGCGGCCTGCTCTTGCTCATCGTCAGCCGTATCCGGCGCTTGGTCAGCCAATGCCTCCGGCAGCACCGGTCGAAAGTCACTTTCGGTCGGATCGAGTTCGACCCATGTGCCGGCGATGCGCCCTGTCTCTTCCACGGTGACGGAGTACGGCCCCGGCCGGCCGGCACGCCCGGCCTCGATGCGGCGCTGCTGCGGCTCAAGTTCGCCCGAGGCAAGCGTGTCACCATCGGGGCCAAGCAGGCGGTAATGCAACCGCCCATCCCCCGGAACCCCCGCCGTTCCCGCCGTTCCCTCGGGACCTTCCATCCCCGGGATATGGAGGTTCAGCGCCTGTCCAGGCCGCGGTGGGGCGGGGGTGGTCTCTCCGCCGCCATGGCCATGGGCGAGTTCCTGCATCAGCACGGCGAAGAGGCGCTGGTTCACGAGGCGGTTGCGCTGCGGGTGAAGGTCACCGGCCAGGACGGTCAGCCGACCGCTGCCGATGCGGCTTGCCGCAAGTGCCGGCCTGCCGTTTTCGAAACGCAGGAGAGTTTCTGCATGCTCGGCCGCCACGGCATCGAACACAGCGCCGAACTTTGCCGCGGCCAATCCGCGATGCAGCCCGCTTTCGCGAAGCAGTTGCACCAGCGGGTCATCACCATCGCCGACGACCAGGCCCGGCCAGTCATCGCTTTCCGGCAGGACGTTGAACCCGTTGTCGGCCTGTAACGGTGGCCGAATGCCGAGCCGGTCATCTTCGCCCATGGCCGCGAGCGCATTGGCCGCGGCGGGTGAATCCACGATCCATATCCCACCGCCGCCGGCTCTGAGAAACGCGCCCATGGCACGCATGGCTTGCCCGGACAACTCACCTGCCCCGCACAGCACGAGCATGTCCGGCACGGTGACCGGCCCCTCACCTGTCAGCAGCGAAGCAAGGTCATCCGTGGCTACCGTGGCCACGGACACCGGTGAGATGGGACCGGACCGGTAGTCGCCTGCGGCCCGCTCGGGCGCAGGCTGCTGCCCATCATCATCTTTTCCTTCATCTTCAACGCCCTGTTGCCACCATTGTGGGGCAAGGGCTTCCATCACCATCGCCGCGGCCCGGCCGGGCTGGTCGGTGTTTTCGGTGACCACCGCCACCCGCCGCGCTTCGGCGACCTCGACGAACAGCCCTGTCTCGTTGTCGGCCGTGAAGCCATCGGCTGGCTCGACCGAGGCGGTCAGCTTTGCGATGCCCGGATCGCTGATCTCGATGGTGAGCCCAATGCGGCGACTTTCGCCTGCGTGCAGGTCGAGTACGCGGGTGACCGGCTCATCCCCGCCCTCGATGGTCACGGTGGCCGTCCGGCCCTCTGCGGCGAGATTGCTCACTTCAACGCTCACGATCGACTCGAACCCTGCAAGCGGCCGGGCCGGCATCACCCGCGGCCCCGAAATAGCAAGGTTCGATTCCGGCCCCTCGATGCGATGCAGCCGCACATGCGCCTCGCGGCCGAGCGAGGTCAGAGCACCTGGCGACCAGGCGGTCTGCTGGAAGTCGCTGAAGACCTCGACCACCCGTCGCCGTGGCGATTGGCCCGGGCCGGGCCGGTCACGGTCAAGCTGTAGCCGTGCGAGATCGATGGCCCGGTCGGCGCTCGCCCGCTGCCAGGTCGGCTCGACATCCCGCAGCCGTGGCCGCAGGCTGCTTACCGAGGCAGTCGGCTCACCGGCGAGGAGCGAAGGCCGGCTATCGACAAGGATGACCGAGACCACATCCCGCCCCGGGTCCATTGCGTTGATGGCCTCCATGGCTCGGACGCGGGCCTTCTCGAACAGCGTGGCGCCTCCCCCCGTGCGGTTCATCGAGGCCGAGCGGTCAAGCAGAATCACGATGTGGCGCCCGTTTTCCTCCCCGGTCTCGGCCAGGGTTGCCTGCTCCCATGCCGGCCGTGCAAAGGCGAGCACGATCAGGGCGAGGATCACGCACCGCAGCAGCAGGAGCATCCGATCGCGGAGCCGTACCTGACGGCGCGAGTGCTCAACCGCCTCGCGTAGGAAGCGGATGGTGGGAAACATGGCCGACACCGCCCGTCGGCGCGACAGCAGGTGGGCCAACAGCGGCCCCCCGACCGCGGGCAGCAGTGCCCACAGCCACGCCGGAGCCAGCAGTGTCAGCGTAGCAACTGTCATGGTCTTGACCGGTCTTGTCTGGGGCCATGGCTGGGGCGGTTGGAGCGCAACTCCTTATACATCAATACGATCCCGCCCGCCGGCGCTGCAAATGCTGCATTGCAGCGGCAGATGACCAGCCCGCCGCGCACGAGCCCTCATGGCCATCGGCTGCGGGCCCCCGGAAGCCGCTGACCATGCCACCCGGCTCGACCGGTACATGCGTTCGCCCTGAGGATGGGAGCGACCTTCCCGTGTGGCCGTGAACGGGTATGGATGGGAGGTTTACAGGATGCGGCGGCTTGTGGATCGTGATGCCATGGTGCCCCGCCGCAAGGTCTCAACGCCACAACGCGATGCAGCGGGTAGACTGCCACCGGTCGGCGCTATGATCGCCCGGTTCACCATCAGGAGCAGGCATATGGCAAAACAGTCAGAACCCCTTGCGGTCAGCGAACTTGTTGAAATCGGACGAAAAGCGCCCGCCTTCAGCCTGAAGGACCAAGATGGCAAGACCCACCGGCTTCGGGATTACGCCGGGAATTGGGTGGTGCTGTATTTCTACCCAAAGGACCAGACCTCCGGCTGTACGAAGGAGGCGTGCCAGTTTCGTGATCATCTACCGGATTTCCGCAGCGTCGACGCGGTCGTCCTCGGTGTGAGCCCCGATTCACCGGATTCTCACACGCGATTCCGGGAGAAGGAAGGCTTAACGTTCGACCTGCTTGCAGACCCGGATAAGGGCGTGCTTGCCAAGTACGGCGTGTGGCAGGAAAAAAGCATGTATGGCCGCAAGTACATGGGTGTGGTGCGGACTACCTACCTGATCGGCCCTGATGGCCGGGTTGCCCACCGGTGGGATAAGGTCAAGGTTCCGGCTCATGCTGCGGCTGTCCTTGCCAAGCTTAAGGAACTCCGCGAAGGATAAGCAAGAGGTATTTCGCGAAGCGGCTCGGATGCAACAACAGCTGCGTTGCGCGCCGGCCGGGCAATCCGATCATGCATTGCGCGCTCACTGAGCAGCACCAGCCCCGCGATCGACGTTGCGGGACGGGGCGGCAATTTGGCACGCTTGTTGCAAGGTGCGAAGGGACACGAGATGAAACCGATTTTCCGCCAACTCGATCAACCCGACTGTCCAACCGTGAAAAAAATGATTACCATGTCCGGCGCGTGCCCGTAAAGGCCGTGGATGTAGGCTTTCACGGGACTTCTATTAACAAATGGTGTTCGGTTTCTAAGGAAAGGAAACTCGCCATGGCAGCCAGCAGGAAAACATCGAAGACAGGGTCAGGGACGACCGGGGGCAAGGGTGGGACGCAGAAGGCCACCCGCCGCACCTCGAAGGCCGGCGACAGCAAGCCCAAGGCTACAAAGGCCCCCGAGAAGAGCCAGCCCGAGGTCGTCATGACGGTCACCCACGACCAGATTGCCGAGCGGGCCTATGAGATCTGGCTCCGCAAGGGCCGGCCGCGAGGGCAGGACTACAACAACTGGGTTGAGGCCGAGGGCGAATTGCTCAACGGCCATCCCCGGGGCTGACCCCGCGGTCGAGGGCGCTCAGCGTCCAAACCGCGAATTGGCAGGCGCTTCAGGCCCGGTCGGTACGGGCAGGGCTGTTGTGCCGCCATCGATCGGCGACCCCGACGGTGCCGGTGCGGCGCAGCGGTTTTCAGTGCGGATTCAGGCCGCGAATGTGCGTGTGCGGCCGCCGAGCCCGAACCCACCCCTTCATCGGCCGAGCCGAGCCGCCCACCTGCGGCCGGGCAATGCTTCACCCGGCGTCACGACCATCGACTACGTTTCCAAGGGGGATGACGGCTGACACATCCGGTCGCCTTTGCACACATGGCAGGTGTGTCAGGTACCGCCTGCGGCCTGAGGCTGCCGGGCGTTATCCGCACTGCTGCGAGCACTGCCGTATGGGGAAAGAACAGGGCCACCGGTCCCGCCCGGTGGCCCTGCTCAGGTTCAAGTTGTGGCGTGGAACGTAAGCCGAATTCTGTTCCGATAGGCCGGCTCGCCGGCCCATCGGGGCGGCCATTCATCTGCGATCACCGTTACCGGTGACCTCGAGCGGCCTACCCGCACCCCAGCCCGACGCCTCGGGCCCCGGCCGGACCAGCCGGCGCGGGTGGATCGACCCGCGGGATGCTGCTTGGCCTTGCACGCGGTGGGGTTTGCCGTGCCCGCGCTGTCACCAGCGCGGCGGTGCGCTCTTACCGCACCGTTTCACCCTTGCCGCCCCGGGCCGGAAACGGTCCGGGGGTCCGGGGTCCGGTGATCCGGGGGTGGGCGGTCTGTTCTCTGTGGCACTTTCCCTGACCCCGCAAAGGGGCCGGTGGGCGTTACCCACCACCGTGTCCTGCCGTGTTCGGACTTTCCTCCCGCCCGCACCCTCGGCGGGCGAGCGGCCGCCACGTCCACGCCACTTGCTTATCTTAGCGGCTCGGCGTTCGCAGGGCAGGGGCAGGGTCACGCGCCCCTCTGGTGGCGATTTCCCGTTGTCTGGTATTCTTTGACCACCCATGGCCACGGCCAGTGCCAGCTACGAAGTGACGGTCTGGACCGATGCGCGCAGCGCCGCGGCGGTGGAGAGGATCCTCACACGCCTGCACAAGCTGGTCCGGCCGATCGGCATCGGCGGCGCCCGCCTGGGCGATGTGACCGAACTGGGCCGGCGCTGTGGCTGCCCCGCCGGCGATGACCTGCGAAAGTTACTGGTCGACTGTCCCGCCGCGTTCCTGCTGCTCACCACCACCGACGGCGTGCGCAGTGAAGATGTCGCCACAGCCATCCATCAGGGCACGGTGGTGCTTGCCACCGAGCCGGTGGTCAGCGAACTGCACGAGCTGGCCGCGCTGAAGCTGCGCCCCGCTCGCCGGCGAGGCCGCAGGCGCAATGGCGCTGCATCCGAAGATCCCGCGCCAGACACCGCGGCTGAGGGATCGACCGACGGCCGCGGTTCCAGGCGCGGCGGCCTGAGCGCCCTGCGAGGCTCGGCGGTACCCACCGTCGAAACCGGCGGCTGCCACCTGCGCATCCCGCGGTTTCAATCCAGCCCCGGCTGGATCAGGGCCACCGACCCCCGTCACGACATCGGCACAGTCAACCTGATTCAGTTCACCGCCTTCGGCCGGGCCGAAGATCAGAGCCTTTT
>PUNN01000516.1 GCA_003552605.1 Phycisphaeraceae bacterium | reverse complement strand
TGCCCATCGCCGCGACGGTTGGGGCTGCTGCTCGGCAGTGAAGATCATGGGCTCGATCCATCGCTCATCGCCCGCTGTGACCGCCGCGTGACCATCCCCATGCCGCAGGGGACGGATTCACTCAACGTGGCCACAAGCGCGGCGGTCTTCCTCTATCATTTCACCCTCGCGGCCAGCCGCGGCTGAAGCCACCGACCGCTTGTGAAAACCTCAAACCGCAGCCGATAGCCGTCTGAAACGGCCCGTGCCTCCCAATGCCTCCACTCCACCGTGCTGCCGAGGCCGTGCCGATGCGTTGAAAGACAGGGCTCCAGCACCCACCATTGATGCCGCCACCCCATGCTCCCGCTCCGCGCTGAAGTTCGCACCCGCCACACCCCGCTGGTCACCCGGCTGATCGTGCTGATCAATGTCCTGGTATTCATCTCACAGCTCGGCCTGTCCCCGGCCGAACTCGAACGGCTGTTTCAGACCCTCGGCGTGGTGCCCGCTCGGTATGCCGGCGCGGCATGGCTGGGCGATCCGCAGCAATACCTGGCGCTACTGACCAGTCAGTTCATCCATGCGGGGTGGCTGCACATTCTGATGAACATGTGGATACTCTGGGTATTCGGCGACCACATCGAAGACCGCATGGGGCCGGTGAACTTCCTGCTCTTTTATCTGCTGTGCGGCGTCCTCGCGGCGGGGATACACGTGGTGGTCTACCCAGACTCGACCATCCCGGTCGTCGGCGCTTCCGGGGCCATCTCGGGTGTGCTCGGGGCATACCTGCTGCTGCTGCCCGGCGCCCGTGTGCTGGTGCTCGTGCCAGTGTTCTTTCTGCCGCTGCTGATCTACCTGCCGGCCATGCTGTACCTGCTGCTGTGGTTCTTTCTTCAATTCATCAACGCGAAGCTGGCCATCGCGATGGGTGATGTCGGCGGCGTAGCGTGGTGGGCCCACATCGGTGGCTTCATCGCAGGCCTCGCCCTGTGCCCGTTCTTCCTCACCCCCAATGGCACCGCCCACCGCCGCAGCCGAAGGCGGCGGTGAAGCCCAAGCATCCATGTTGACGTCGCAGCCGCAGAGCAGCAGTTCGACACAAGGCAAACACATCTCGCTGCCAACACAGTGGCATGGCCTGCGGTCTCCCGGAGGGCCGCGGCCGAAAGGCATGGCGCCGGATGGGCCGGTTGAGCTTGATGGGCTATGCGACGGTACGTGAAAGACTGCGGGGCGATGCTCATTGCCGGAGGCGCTGCGATGCGGCAGCAGCGACCGCATTGCAAATCAGAGCCGTTTCTGCTTTCATAGAGCCTCCCCGCAGCAAGGAGTCCCCCCATGCGCTTGACTGGACGTAACGCCACTGTGGCACGCATCGAGACCTGTGGCCTTGTCGCTGTCATCCGGGCTGATTCGCCCGGGCAGCTTGTCGATGTCTGCCGGTCGCTCGCCGATGGCGGGGTCGAGGTCGCGGAGATCACCATGACCACCCCGGGCGCGCTCGATGCCATCGCGAAGGCCAGCGAAGCGCTCGGCGATCACTGCCTGATCGGCGTTGGCAGCGTGCTCGATCCCGAAACCGCGCGCGCGGCCATCCTCGCCGGGGCGCGTTTCGTCTTCGCGCCGACATTGAACACCGAAGTCATCGCCATGGCTCACCGTTACGACCGGCCCGCCGTGCCCGGGGCGATGACCCCGACGGAAATCCTCACCGCCTGGCAGGCAGGGGCGGACATGGTCAAGGTCTTTCCCGCCAATCACTTCGGCCCGACCTACTTCAAGGACCTGCTTGCGCCGATGCCGCAGCTCAAGCTCACGCCCACGGGAGGGGTGAATCTCGACACCGCCGCCGACTGGCTCAAGGCCGGGGCCGCGTGCCTCGGGGTCGGCTCGGCCCTGGTCCGCAAGGACCTGATACAGAATCAGGACTGGGCGGGCCTGACGGCACTGGCGGGCAAATACCGCAATATTGTCGAGCAGCAGCGCGGCGGCGACCGGTGACCGCGGCTCAACGGCGAAGCGGATTCGCCGCGACCGCGTCGAGCGAAACGATCACGTTGCATCGCTGCCTGCTGTCGGCTACCCACTGCCCCTTTTTTCGTGCAGGCACGCATGCGTGAGTCCGCTGCCATGATGGCCTCGATCTTCGGGCGGAAGCTGAAGCTGACCCGGCCGGGGCTGCTGATAACCGGGACAGACACCGGGGTGGGCAAGACCGTGGTCACCTGCGCCATCGTCTGGAATCTCCGTCGCGGCGGTACCGGTCGCAGCCGGGTGGGCGTGTGCAAGCCCTTTGCCACCGGCTGCCGGCGGGACCGCGAGGGCCTCGTCAGCCCGGACGCCGAGGCCCTGGCCCATTTCGCGGATTGCCCGCAGCCGCTGGACATCATCAACCCGGTACGTTTCAGAGCCCCCCTCGCCCCCGGCGCCGCCGCGGCACAACGCCGGTCGCAGGCGGATGATCCGGTCGATTACGCAGCGCTCGGCCGCAGCCTCGAACTGCTCGACCGCACCAGCGATTGCGTCCTGGTCGAGGGCGTGGGCGGCATCCTCGTCCCACTGGATGATGCCGACCCGCCGACGACCGTGCTGGACCTTGCCGAGGCGCTCGACTATCCGCTCCTGGTGGTGTGCCGTCCCGGCCTCGGCACGCTCAACCACACGGCCATGACGACGACATTGCTCAAACAGCGCGGCCTGCGCATCGCCGGTCTGGTGATCAATCCGATGCCCACCGACCCGGCCCGAGACGAGGACTCCTCGATTTCGCTGAACCGGGAGTGGCTGACAAGGTTGACAGGTGTGCCCGTGGTCGCCACCTGCCCGGCCTGCGAAGCCGGCACCATCGCCCCGGAGCGGGGGCGCCTGCCGGAGGATGTGCTGGAGGTAATGGGCCAGGCAGATTGGTCCGGCCTCCTTGCCCGCCCGAGGTAACCCCACATCGGAGGCTGCTTCCCAGGCTCGTACGCTCGGTCCGGTCGGGGACGTGGCACTTGGGACTTGCCATTCACCCTTCACTCTCCCCCACCCCGGATGCATGACACGCGCCGCAGTCTCCCTTTGTATCCGGGGAAGCTTGGCTGGTTGCGTCGGGGGGCTTTCCGGGGGTCCGTAGGCGATGGCCATGCAGCAGGGTGCATGACATGCGCCGCGGGGGATTTTTCTCCCTCTCCCCTCGGGAGAGGGAGCAAGAGCCTTCCGCGGCGCGTGTCATGCACCCCATGCAGCACGAGAGGGTTCCAGGCGCCCCCAGCCCCTCGCGGACTCGCATGGCCATCGGGCTGAAGACCCCCGGAAAGCCCGCTGACCATGCCACCCCACCGCATGATGAGGTCGAAAACACCCGAGATGAACTGTCATGCACCCTTCGCCCTGCAGCGCTGCCGCGCCCGTTTTCGCCGGGCGCGGCCATCCGGTATACTCACCGGGTTCAATCGCATTCGGGAGGGTTCGGTCCCGTGTTGACCGGGCTGCTTCCCGGATAACCCACGCATAAAGGAGCATCGCTGTGGCCGCGCGTAAGCCGTTTGTCGGGGGTAACTGGAAGATGAACCTGCACACCGCCGAGGCCCATGCCCTCGCCCGGTCGGTGGCGACCTCGTGCGATGGCCGGGAGGTGGATGTGGCCATCTTCCCTGCCTTTCCCTATCTCGCAGAGGTAGGCACGGTGCTTCAGGGCCAGCCGCAGCCCGGGGTGATGCTGGGGGCACAGGATGTGTATCATCAGTCCAACGGGGCATTTACGGGCGAGGTCAGCGTGACGATGCTTCAGGATCTGAACGTCACGGTCGTCCTCGCCGGCCACAGCGAACGTCGGCATGTGCTTGGCGAGAGCGACCTGCTTGTCAACGCCAAGGTCCGGGCCGCGCTCAAGGCGGGCCTCGAGGTGATCCTGTGCATCGGCGAGACGCTCGAGCAGCGCGAGGCGGGGCAGACCGATGCGGTCAACGCCGCGCAGCTCTGCTATGGCCTCGCCGGCGTGGACCCGGCACAGATGAGCCGGGTGACGATCGCGTATGAGCCCGTCTGGGCGATCGGTACCGGTCGCACCGCCACGCCGCAGGATGCCCAGGACGCCCACAAGGCGGCCCGGGGGATGCTGGGCCACCTTTTCGGCGCTACAATCGCGGAGGCGACCCGCATCCAGTACGGCGGGTCGGTCAAGGCCGCCAACGCCGCTGAGTTGTTCGCCCAGCCCGATATCGACGGGGGGCTGATCGGCGGGGCCTCGCTGAAGGCGGAAGAGTTTATCGGCATCGTCGAGGCCGCCAGCAACGCCACCGTGAAAGGTTAACCCCGATATGGTCAGCTACATCCTCTGGCCGCTGCTGATTGTTCTCGGCATCCTCGCCGCGCTCTTTGCCCTGCTGCTGTGGGTCTTTGGCCCGATGGGGGCGATGGCGACGTTCTTTGTCGGTATCTCCGTGGTGATGGTGCTCGTGGTGCTGGTTCAAAAGCCGCGAGGTGGGGGTCTGTCAGGCGCTTTCGGTGGTGGTGGCGGGGTCGGCGGGGCTGGCGGCAGTGCGCAGACCGCCTTCGGCGCCAAGGTCGGCGATGTGCTCACCTGGGTCACCGTCGGCTCATTCGTCGTGTTTCTGGGCCTGGCCATGAGCATGACCTGGCACGTCAAAGCCGTCGAGGCCGAGCGGGAGGCGGCCCCGGCCACGCAGCAGATCGGTGGCCCGGGGGGTGTGAGGGGCCCCGTCCCTGATGAGGAAGAGGACGATGCGGACGCCAACGGTGATGACCCCTCCTGATCCCACCGTCGCGGAGGTTGCGAGGTGATCCGATCCATGACCGGCTTCGGGGAGGCCGCCGAGCAAGTCGGCGAAGTCCACTACAGCGTCGAGCTGCGCAGTCTGAACAACCGCTATTTCAAGGCTTCCGTGCGGCTGCCCGAGGACATCCAGGCCCTCGAGGCCGAGCTCGATGCATTGCTGCGAAAGCGCCTGACCCGGGGTTCAGTGACACTTACCTGTCAAGTACACCTCTCCGGTGAAGCCGGGGCACTCGATGTCAACGATGCCGCCCTGCTCAAGTATGTCCGCCACCTTGAAACGATCCAGCAGCGCCTCGATGGCTCCGGCCGGGCCATCAGCATCGATCTGACGCAGATGCTCGCCCTGCCGGGTGTGCTTCAGTCGGCGGATGAGGAAAACAAGATCGCCGCCGCACGACCGGTGCTCACACGCCTTGCCGCGGCGGCCTGCGACAAGCTCATCCGAATGCGCCAGGCCGAGGGCGATTCCATCGCCCAGGACATCCGCCAGCAGGGCGAGATCATCCGCGGCCACCTTCAACGCATCGCCGGCCGCGCCCCGGAAGTCGTCGAGGAATACCACACACGGCTGCGTTCCCGCATCGATGAACTGCTGGCGCGTGCCCAGCTCGAAGTCGATCAGGTCGACCTGATCCGCGAGATCGGCGTGTTCGCCGAGCGGGCCGACATCAACGAGGAGTTGTCGCGCATGGACGGCCACCTCGAGCAGCTTGGTCAACTCATCAGCGCCGATGAGCCCCGCCCCATCGGCCGCACCCTCGACTTCCTCGCCCAGGAAATGCTGCGCGAGGCCAACACCATCGGCTCCAAGAGCAACGATGCAATGATCAACCGCGCAGTGGTCGAGGTGAAGGGCGCCATCGACCGGATCAAAGAACAGGCGCAGAACGTGGAGTAGGCAACTCGTGAGCGGGCCGGCGATGTGGGCGCTCGGCGCCGATGTGTGATGCCGGGTTCCGCGTTATGATGGGTGCCATGGCCGTTCAGACCCTGCTGATCCGTACCGCCGGGACCAACTGTGATGCCGAACTGGCTCACGCCTTCCGCCTTGCCGGTGCCGAGGTGCGGATCGAGCATGTCAACCGGCTGCTGGCCCGGCCGGCGATGTTCGACCGCGCCGGCATCATCGCCCTGCCGGGCGGGTTCAGCTACGGCGATGACATCGCGGCGGGGCGAATCCTCGCCAACCGGTTGCGGCACCAGTTGCTTGAGGCATTCATCGCCGCGATCGAGCGGGGGGTGCCGATCATCGGCATCTGCAACGGCTTTCAAGTCCTGGTCAAGATGGGGCTGCTGCCCGCACCGGACCGCGACAGCCTCGGCCGCCAGCTTGCAACTCTTGCCGATAACACCCACGGCCGGTTCGTCGACCGGTGGGGCCGGCTGACAGTGCCAACCGATACCGTGTGCATCTGGACGCAGGACCTCGGCGAACTGACACTCCCGGTCGCCCATGGCGAAGGCAGGTTCACCGTGGCTGATCCGGCGATCATCCAGACCCTGCATCGCCAGCGCCAGGTTGCACTTCGCTACGCCCACAATGACAACCCCAACGGTTCGATCGATGACATTGCCGGCATCTGCGACCCGAGCGGGCTCATCTTCGGCCTGATGCCCCACCCGGAACGTTACGTTCACCCGACACAGCACCCGCAGTGGACACGCCTCGGCGAGGCCGCGTGGCACCACACGCCGGCCGGACTGGCCATGATCCGCAACGCCGTGGAGCACGTCCGCGCCACCGACGGCGCCTCGCCGGCCCCCTCCGCAAGTGTCAAAGGCCAATGATCCGGGTGCATGACATGCGCCGCGGGCATTTTTCTCCCTCTCCCCTCGGGAGAGGGTCGGGGTGAGGGGGGCTCGGTGCAAACGCCCAAATGCTTCATGTGCCGTCTTTCCCG
>PUNN01000315.1 GCA_003552605.1 Phycisphaeraceae bacterium | reverse complement strand
TACAAGATGAACCCGCCGCTGCGCCAGAATCGCGACATCGAAGCCATTCGCGAGGGGATTGCCGACGGCACGATCACCATTCTCGCCACCGATCATGCCCCGCATACGAAGGAGCAGAAGGAACTCGAGTTTGCGCTCGCACCGTTCGGGATCACGGGACTCGAGAGCGCACTGCCGTGCTACATCCAGGCGCTGATCGACACCGGCACGATTGACTGGCCGCAACTGATCGCCATGATGAGTGCCCAGCCGGCGGCACTGTGCAACCTCGAACATCGCGGTGCGCTCGGTGTCGGCGATCATGCGGATGTGGTGGTGATCGATCCGGATGAGCGATGGACGATCGATGCCACCGCTTTCGCGAGCAAGGGCCGCAATTGCCCGTTTCACGGCTGGAATGTCCGTGGCCGGGCGATCGCGACGATCGTGGCGGGCGAGGTCAGGCTCAATCGCGATGATGGCCGGCTCCACCGCCGCGATGGAAAGCCGGTGGCTGCCGATGGCCCGGCGCTGCTCGCAGCGCTGGGCTGAGCCGACCTGGTCGCCGGGTGCCGGCTGCTGCGGGCATGGGTATCGAAGATGATTGGCGGGTGATCACCCGTGACAATCGTCGCGACGGTGCGGCGGCTGTGGCCGGGATCCGGGGGGCGGGGTTCCGGGGGCCGGGGATCTCGGGGGGCGGGGTGGAGGCAAGACCAATGTGTATGAGGTCGATTCCGCGTATGCAACTTGAACAGGCGATCGAATTGTTCACACGGCACTTCGGCCGGGCGCCGGCCTGCGCTGCTGCGGCGCCGGGCCGGGTCAACCTGATCGGCGAGCACGTGGACTACAACGATGGGTTCGTTCTGCCGATGGCGATCGAGCGGCAGACGCTGATCGTGGCGGCCCCGCGCAGCGACGGCCACCGCCTTGGCGGCATCATCAGCGCCGGTCAGCCGGAGCCGGTCTCCTTCAGCACCGAGGAGTTGACGCCGCCGGAGCAGCCAACCTGGGTCGACTACATCCGCGGGGTGGTGGCGGGTTTCGCCGAGGCCGGGCATGAGGTCCCGGGCTTCGAGGCGGCGATCGTGTCGGATGTGCCCGTGGGTGGCGGCCTCTCTTCGAGCGCTGCCCTTGAAGTCGCCGCGGCCACGACACTCGAATCGCTGCTCGGCCGGCCGCTTGATCCGGTGAAAAAGGCCTTGCTGTGTCAGCAGGCCGAGCACCGCTTTGCCCGCGTACCGTGCGGTATCATGGACCAGTTCATCTCGGTCCTCGGCCGGGCCGGTCACGCCCTGCTGCTCGATTGCCGGTCGCTCGAGCCTCGGCACGTGGCGATGACCGATGAGGGCGTGACGGTCTTGATCGCCAACACCAATTGCAAGCACGAGTTGACCGGTGGTGAGTACGCCGAGCGCCGCGCCCAGTGCGAGGCGGCGGCGCGGGCCCTCGGCGTAGCATCGCTGCGGGATATCGACGTCAACACCGTCATCGCTGCCAAGCCGCGGCTGGAACCGCTGGTCTTTCGCCGCGCCTATCACGTGGTCAGCGAGATTGAGCGGACGCCCCGGGCGGCTGCGATGCTGGAAGCGGGAGACTATGAGGGTTTCGGCCGGCTCATGCTCGACAGCCATGCCACGCTCCGCGATGCGTTCGAGGTCAGCACGCAAGAGCTGGACCTGCTCGTTGAACTGGCCGAGCAGCGCATGGGCGAGGGTGGGGTCTACGGGGCAAGGATGACCGGTGCGGGTTTCGGAGGCTGTACGGTCACGCTCGTTCGCAGTGACAAGGCACACTCGGTGGAGCGATATCTTTACACCCACTACCTTGAACAGACGGGCATCGAACCAACCATCTTTGCCACCCGGCCGGCCGATGGTGCCCGGCTGGTGGACCTGGGCGGATCATCGTGAAGAGGTGGTGCCGGTGATGGGTGCGGATCGCAGCATGGTCTATCTCGATGGTCGCTTCGTGCCCCGCAGCGAGGCGAAGCTGGATGTGGAGGATCGCGGCGTGCTGTTTGCGGATGGGGTTTACGAAGTGCTGCGCGCCTATGGCGGCCATCTCTACCGGGCCGAAGCGCACCTCGCCCGTCTCCGCCAGAGCCTCGAGGGCCTGCGGATTGCTCCGCCGGCGGATGTGGAACGGCTGATCGGGATCACCCTCGAGCTGCTCGAGCGCAACGGGCGCGCGGAGGCGACGGTTTACTGGCAGGTGACGCGGGGTGTGGCCACCCGCGACCGCCGGATGCCCGCTCAGCCCGTGCCGACCGTCCTCGTGCTGACTTGGCCGACGGCCCCCCTGGCGGTGAGTGAGGCCGAGTTGACCTGCCGCAGCGCTATCCTCCAGCCGGATCGCCGCTGGGGCCGGTGCTGGATCAAGTCGCTGATGTTGCTGGACAACGTGCTGGCTGCGCAGGCGGCGGCGGCGGCGGCGGCGGATGAAGCGATCTACCACCGCGACGGCACGGTCACCGAGGGCACGGCAGCGAACGTCTTCATCGTCCATGGTGGCCGGTTGATCACCACCCCGGCCGATGAGGCCATCCTCGCCGGGATCACCCGGGCCCGCGTGATCGACATTGCCGCCGCGGCCGGGCTCGACCTCGAGCAGCGTCACTTCAACACCACCGAACTTGCCACCGCCGAGGAAGTCATGCTCACCGGGACCACGACCAACGTCGCCGCGGTGACCAATCTCGATGGGGTTGCCATCGGCAGTGGTGAGCCCGGGCCGGTTGCGAGGCAACTGCACACCGCACTGCTCGATGACATCCGACAGGAGTGCGGCCTCGAACCGGGGTGGTCCTGATAATCGCATCGTCCGGGCCGTACCGCCGCAGGCATTTCGGGCTTTCACGCCGATCCGTTTGTCCGGGTCATCCGCTTGTTCCGATCGCAGAGAATCTCGGGCCTGCGTCGGCTGTTGTGTCTGGAGGATGCAGCGATCGGCGATGGGACCTGCCGATTGCACGGGCGCCGTTACCGGCCGTGCCCGGCTGCGACAGCAGGTCAGACTTATCCGAGCCCGGGCACGAACCGACAAGAGGTTTAATCCCTTATGTCAACCTGGAGGCAGGCCTCTTGCTCCTATGCAGCATTGACCAGGTAACAGGCGGCATGGCCCTGGCCACGCCCGTTCAGCATCCGGCCCGGCCGGAGACGGAGTTGCTGTCGGAAGGTTTCGTCCTCGACAGCGGGATCATCGCGCGGCTGCGATCACTTGGGGTCCGGGCGCTATGGGTGCGGCATGATGCCATGGCCGACCTGCCGTTCGTGATCGCGCAGGAGTTGACCGATAAACGCCAGGCGGTCTACGAGCAGTTGCGCAAGGATTTTGCGCGAATGGATGCCCGTCTTATCTCCGCGGGACAGCTCAATCTCTACCGGCGGGTGTTGATGGAACTGGTCTGTGAACTGCTCAGCAGCCGCCGATTCGCCGGGATGACCGATTACCTGTTTGGACAGGGCTCGGACCTGTTCCAGCATGGGGCGAACGTGGCATACCTGTCGCTGCTGGCCGGTGTGTCACTGGAAAACTACATTGTCCGAGAGCGGCCCCGCCTGGCGCTGGAACATTCGAGAGACCTGACCAACCTCGGCCTCGGGGGGATGTTGCATGATCTTGGCAAGGTCGAGCGCACCGCCGGCGCCGCCGCGCGGCGGCACGAGGTGGATGCGGCAGACCCGGCCGCGGGTGAAGGCGATGGGGAGGCGGGGCAGGGCGATGATGGCGAAAACCTCCACGCGTATCGGCGCCACCCGCTGCTCGGCTATCAGATGCTTCGCCAGGCGCGCGGGCCGGCCTCGGCCACGGTGTGCGTGCTGACCCATCACAGCCGCTTCGACGGCACCGGCTGGCCGGACATGACCCACCTGAGCCAGGGGCGCATCGAGGGGCCGTTGAAGGGGCGGCAGATTCACGTGTTTGCACGGATCGTCGCGGCGGCGAACGTCCTCGATAACCTGATGCGCGAGGCCGATGGCTCACGCCTGCCACCGATCGTCGCCCTGCACCGGCTCCGGCAGCGCGATTTCGCCGGCTGGTTCGATCCGGTGGTGCAGGATGCGATCATCCGCAGCCTGCCGCCGTTTCCGATGGGCGCTCACGTGCGCCTGAGCGATGGCAGCGATGGGGCGGTGGTCACCCCGAACCTGGAGCAACCCTGCCGCCCCTCGGTCAGGCTGCTCAGCGAGCAGCAGCGCGACAGCGAGGGCCGCTATCGTACGATTCAACTCGAGCAGCATCCGGAACTGTCAATCGCCGAATGTGCCGGCACGGATGTACAGCCGTGGCTTTTCGACATGCCGCCGCGCAAGAGCGTCGCCCCAGCGGCGTAGCCGGTGTTGATCCCGGAGGCGGCATGATTCGAGAGGGGCGGCGTAGTCTCGTGACGCGTTGCCGCGATGTAAAGGACGACCTGAAGAAAAAAGGCGGGGGCTGCCCGGAGGCAGCACCCGCCCTGTCGTTGCGTGGCAGGACCTTGCGAAACTCAGAAGCGGCGGATCAGGTGAATCGCCCCGGTCACCGTATCGGCCGAACGGGTCACGCCGAAGGACACCTCCGGCTCGATCACGGTGTTCTCATTCAGTTCGAAGGTGAGCCCAGCGCCGATGGCGCCGACCCATCGCGAGCCGGATTCGGCGGCGATTTCGTAATCGAACTCCACGAAGGCATCGACGCCATCAAAAAGTTCGCGCTCGAGTACCCACTCACTGCTGAAGGCGAAGGTCACACCGTCATCCGCAGCGTTGCGGGCGGCATGAAAACCGGGGTTCCACTCGAAGGCCCAGCCGTCAGCGAACTCCCATTCAAACGGCACGTAGCTGCCGCCGTAGAGACCGCCCACGCGCACGTCTCGACTCCCCGTGGGCAGGCCGAGATAAGGCAGCACCGCGATGGCCGTCTCGCCCTCATCGTTGCCCCACAGGTTGTATTTGGCCCGCAGTTCGGTGTCCCCGAACCCACGCGACCGGCTGCGCTCACTGGTGTCGGCATCGCGCTCCCTTTCCCAGGCAAACAGGTCCGCCCCGACCTGCACCTCGAGATCGTCCGTGGCGCCGTATTTGACCGTCAACGGCAGTTCAAAGGCGTCAACACGGACGTTGGTGCGCTCGGGATTGCGGCGGTCGTGGGTGTAGTCGAGCGGGGTAAACTCGACAACGAAGCGGCCCTGTTCCGTGGTGTAGGGGTGCGGGTCGGGCCCCAACGGGCGAAGTTCAACCACCTCCTCGCCCTGTGCGGCGCCGCCGCTCAGGGCGGGCACGAGAACAAGCGCGGCTGCGATGGTCGAGGTGTTCCGAACACGGCGCTGAAGCATGATAGACAACTCCTTTCCAAGTGGTTGCGGTTTGTGCAGGGCCCCACACGCACTGGGGCAAATGTACTTTGAGCTATCAAAATCAAGATAAGGCCATGTGTGGCGTATGTCAACCTGCCAGTCAAAGTTCCTGCGACCTTCCCGTCGGTGGCGGCTGCCGGGGTGTGGGATGGGGCGCGAGGTCAGCGGAGCCAACTCCGCCGGTGTGAGCAGGGCGCAACAGCCCCAATCCCCGGGCGGGCCCCGCGTGGTGGAGAGGCTGTCCAGGAAGGGCCCACCCTCTCACTGGCCGCGGGGCTGCACCGGGTGTGAACCAGGCCGGATCTCTTGCCCCTCTCGGATGCAGTGGGGGAGGCGAGCAAGGCGCGGCGGGTCACTTCAGCGCGGTAACAATCGTCTCGACGTTGTAGCGCACCATGTCGATGTAGGTGGAAGCTGGCGAGTCCTCATCGCCAAGCGAATCGCTGTAGAGTTCGCCGCCGAGGGTCGCACCGGTGGCTTGGGCGATATCCCGAATCGCCTGATTCAGCGCGTGGCTGATCGAGCTTTCGAAGAACAGGGCCTGCACGCCGCGATCGCGCACGAGCTGTTCCAGTTGTCGGATATCATCCGGCCGGGGCTGCTGCTCGGTGCTGATGCCGATGATGGCGTGGACCTCGATGTCATAGGCGCGGCCGAAGTACTGGAAGGCATCGTGGCCGGTGACCATCACCCGTTGCTCGCTCGGGATCGACGCGATCTGCTCACCGACCCACGCGTGCAACTCGTCAAGCTCGGCAAGGTACACTTCGGCCTGCTTGCGGTAATGGTCGGCGTTGTCGGGGTCGAGCTCGATCAGGGCATCGCGGGCGTTCTCGACGTAGTACATGAAATAGGCCACGTTGAACCAGCAGTGAGGATCGGGCGCTGCGGCATCTTCGAGGTCCTCGAGCGTGGTGATTCGCTCATCCTCGGCGAGGTGTGCCACCGTGCCGGTGGCCTGCTGATCGATGATGCGCCCAAGACCCTCCTCGAAGTAATGGCCATTGGCCAGCACAAGGTCGGCGCGGTGGATCAGCTCAGCATCGGCCGGCCGCGGCCGGTAGACGTGCGGATCCTCCCCGGGCCGGAGGATCCCGCGCACCTCGGCCACATCACCGGCAAGGCGCTGGGTGAGGTCTTCGATCATCGTCGTGGTGGCCACCACGAGCAGGCGGCCGTCCTCCCCGGGCCGTTGAGGGTCGGCGGCAAGATCACAGCCGGTCACGGGAAGGACGAGCACGACGAATGCCAGCACGGCGGTCAAGAGGAACGGAGTGCGTAAGGGGCACGTATGACAGGCGGAGTCAGGCATGGGCATCTCCTTGATTCGGAGCGGGCTTCGGGGGGGG
>PUNN01000230.1 GCA_003552605.1 Phycisphaeraceae bacterium | reverse complement strand
TTCTTGTCCCGTGCACGTGGGACCGGTTTGCCGGTGACGGGTGAGCGACTGGCGCTGCGCGAGGGAGTGGTGGGCTTCGCTCGGTGGACCTCGCTCTGCCCACCCTACGCGTCGGGGTTGCGGGGTGACGGTGAGGCGGTTCCATCTACTTCTCACAATGGTGGCAGGGCGAAGGTGTCATCGGTGTCGCTGATCCACTGGACCAGGCGATCCTGCAAACGCTTGCGCTCAGCGTGATAGCGGGGATTGTGGGCGTGGTTGGCCAGTTCGTAGGGGTCTTCGTTGAGGTTGAAGAGTTGCCAGGGCTGGCCTTCGAGGCAGATGTACTTCCAGCCATCGCGCATGAGCACGCCGCGCCATGGCCGATCCACGCTGTTGCCGTGGTTTGTGGGCTCGACAACCTGGAGGTAGGCCGAGTCCGGCTCGGCGGGGTGGGGGCGCTCGGGCAGGCGGTAGCAGGAATGGTCGGTGCCGGCCATCCACGAGGGCGGCTCGATGCCGCAGAGGCCGAGTGTGGTGGGCGCGAGATCAACGTGGTTGACAAGGCACTCGTGGCGACCACCGCCAACCCCATAAAAGGGTCGACCACCACCGATGATCATGGGCACGCGGATCGCCTCCTGCCACGGCGCGGTCTTGGCGAACTGCCCATGGCTGCCATGCAGGTCGCCGTGGTCGGAGAAGAAGATGATGTGTGTGCGGTCGGCGAGGCCGAGATCGGCAAGCGCCTGCCGGATGCGGCCGAGGTTCCAGTCGAGGTTCTCGATCATGGCGTAGTAGCCGGCGAGCTCCCGACGGGCGCGTTCGGCCAGCCGCGGCACGGGCGGGACGTTGGGGCGAAGCGCGATCGTGGCCGGATTGTGCCGGCCCATCCATTGCTCGGGCGCCACGTAGGGACCATGCGGCGGCTGCACGCTCAACGCGCAGAAGAAGGGTGTGTCAGGAGCCATCGCGCGTTTGCGAAGCTGCCCGATGAGCATGTCGGTCAGCGCATCGGTCTCGTAGCCCGCAAGTCGCTGGTGGGCGATCTCGGTTTCACCCTCGTGGCCATGAACGTGGCAGTCGTACTGGCTGTTGTTGTTCTCGTAGCTGATCCAGGTGTCGAACCCGCCGCGGCGGTGGCGCGGCACGGTGTGGAACGCCGCGCGGCCGGTGCTTTCCTCGAATCCATCAACGTGCCATTTGCCGAGCCACATCGTGTGGTAGCCCGCCTCGCGCAAAGGCTGTGCGAGGGTGGGCATATCCTCGGGCAATCGCCGTTCATGGCCGGGCACGCTGTGATGCGGATAGCGCGAGGTCAACAGCGCACCGCGGTACGGACAGCACAGCGGGAAACCGGCGATGCCTTGCAACTCAACACCTTCAACGGCAAGGCGGTCGATGTTCGGCGTGCGGAGATTCGGATCACCGGCATGGCCGAGTGCCTGAGCACGGTGCTGGTCACCGAAAATCCACAGGATGTTCGGACAGCGGTCATGATTGGAGGCGGTATGGCTGGACATGCTCCGAGCATAGCACAATCCCTCGGCACATCGACCCCGCCGGTTTTCTGCCTGCGGAGCTATGGGGTGGTCGCGTAGTCTCGTCCCTTCCAGGAGAAGCCGACCCCGCGCAGACCAGACAGGAAAGCATGCCATTGAATGGCCAGCAGCAGCATGATTCCCACCGGATGCAGCACGGCCGAGGCCAGTGACTGCCTGAACCATGCGCTTTGCCCGAACCGCAGCAGCCACGGCGCCATCAGCAGTGGCGTCCATCCCCAACTCAGCGGTGAACCGGCCATCCACAGGCCCAGCCCCACCATTGGCGCTGCCACGTGGCCGCCCAACAGCAGCACTGACCAGACGCCGATGCCCACCGGCGTGGCCATGCCCTCGCGGGCGTTCTTGGAAAGGCCGGCCCAGACCTCGGCCGCGCTTCGATACATCCGGCAGCGGGCCACATCCGTGGCATCGAACAGGTCAGTCGGGAACCCAGCCCGACGAAAGGCACGCGGCAGCAGGATACCATCGTGCAACGAGGCGCGGATGGCGCTGTGCCCCCCCGCCGCGCGGTAGGCCTCGCGCCGAACCACCATCATCTGCCCGCATCCAGCGGCGAAGGCCGGGTGGTGCGTCCACCGCACACCCGGTAGCGGCAGATACCCCAGCAGCACCGTGTGCATCAGCGGAATCAGAAGTTTCTCGAGCAGGGTGCCCGTTTCCTGGGCGGGAAAGCCGCTGAGCAGGGCCGTGTTGCCACGCCGCATTGCATGGCTCAGCCGCCACAGTGCATCCGGTTCAACCCGCACATCCGCATCGAGGAACACCATCACCTCGCAGGATGCCAGCCCTGCAAGGATGTGACACGCGTGCTGCTTCCCACACCAACCGGCAGGCAGCGGCGGCGCCTTTTCCAGCCTCAACCGGCCATCGCCGTTCATGCGCTCGCGGACGATCTGTGCAGTGGCATCCGTCGAGCCATCATCGAGCACGATCAACTCAAGTTCCACATCCCGTGAGTCCAGCACGGAGTCGATCGCAAGCCCGATCGACTTTTCTTCATTCCTTGCCGGGATGAGCACGGACACGGCCGGGGCCACTGCCAAGGCCGCGCGGCCCCCGAGGCGGCGGAAGAAGAGCATGTTCAGCGCCATCATGAACACTGGCACCGATGCCAGAACAATGAGCAACCACAGCCACCAGGGCGTCTGCATCATCATCTGCTCCCATGGGCGGGCGTGAAAGGTTGGCCGGTGGCAATCGCCTTGCACCGCCGCCATAAATCGTAGAAACCACCAACGCCGGCCCGGCCGCCCAGCAGCAGTTCGAAGTCGGCTGCGTGGCGCCGCATCGACTCGCGGGCAAGGGCATCCATCGCCGCTTCAAGCGACGCGGCCAGGTGGGCCGTCCACGCCGCGCGGTCACGATCCTGTGGATCGTATACCACCACCGGGCTGCCGAAGCGAAGCAGCACCTCGGGTGTCCGCTCCTGCCAGAAGGCGAGCTCGACCGCCAGCGGGAGAAACTGAATGCCGCGGTTGCGCGCAGCGAGGTGGCCCACACCGGGCCTTAACGTCACGGGCCGCAACCGCGGATCCGTAAAACCGCCTTCCGCCGTGATCCAGAGCATGCGCTGGGGATCGCTGAGCAGTTGCTCACAGGTGCGCAGGAACGCCCGGGCCCCGCGCGCGGTTGCCTGCTCGACGGGGAAGATGCCGATCCGCTCGAAGAAGCGGTATTTGCCGATGACGGCAGCATCAATCGGGCCGTAACCTTCGTACTGTGGATACAGGCGGCCTGCGAGGTATGCACAGATCAGCGGGTCCCACCATGAGGGGTGGTTCATGCAGATGACGGTGGGTCGGCCCCGCAACGCAGGTGCCGGGCCGGCACGGCTGATACGAATGGTGTGAAGGTGCCTTCGCAAATAACGGTTCAGATAACGGTAGAAGCCACGCACCAGCCACGGCCATCGCCGCGCTGCAACGGGCGGCACCGCCGCGGTTGACTCGGTGGTGCTGCCAGCGCGCTGCCGCCGGCCCGCACCCGCCGCGTTTTGTATCTCGAGCGTCTGCATTGCACCTGCCCTCTCGATCACAAAACCCGCCCTGCCCTTACAACGCCGCGGTGGCCGCCTCGGCCCTGCCGCTGGTCCCGGCATTCACATCACGGTCGAGCGCATCGGCGGCGATCCAACCCGACATCAGTGCCATGGGCATTCCCGGCCCGGGATGGGCTGAGCCGCCGGCGAGATAGAGCCCCGCAACGTCGCGATTGCGATTGCCCGGCTTGAACGCGCCCATGAACCGCCCGTGGCTCGCCAGGCCGTAGATGGCACCGTTCAGCACGCGGTAACGTTCGTGAATGTCCTGCGGCGTGAGCACCGATTCGCACACGATCCGCCCTTCGAGATCATCCATCCCCGCGGTACGCGCCAGCTTGTCAAGAACGACCCGGCGGTACCCCGGCAGCATCTGCGACCAATCGTGATCGTCGCGCAGGTAGGGTGTGTGTACCAGGATGTAGAGCGCTTCACCCTGTTCGCCATCAAACTGCGGGGCCACCGCCGGGTCCGTCGCGGCCGGCGCACAGAGGTAACAGGTGGGATCCGGCGCAGGCTCACCACGCCGGTAGATCCAGTCGAACTCACTTTCCGGATCCGCCGAGAAGACAAAGTTGTGATGCAGCAGGTGCTCATAACGCCGACGTAGCCCGAGGTAAAACACCACGCCTGAGCAGGCCGGCTCATATTGGCGACGTCTGCTGAAACGCGCGGCCGGTGTGCCGCCGATCAACTCCCGAAAGGTGCGTATCGAATCCATGTTGGAGACCACGGCGCCGAGACGAACCGTTTGCCCATCACCGGTCACCACGCCACATGCACGACCATTTTCAGTCAGTATGTGCTCGATGACGGTATTCGTCCGAACCTCCACACCGAGCCGCCGTGCCAGCCGCTCGAGCGCAGTGGGCACGGCTCGCGTGCCACCCATCGGGTACCACACGCCACCCTCCGTCTGCATGTGCGCGATGCCGCAAAGCACCGCGGGTGAGTTGTAAGGCGAAGAGCCGACATACTGCGTGAAATGGTCGAGCATCTGCGCCACGCGCGCATCGGGCACATACGAGCGGATCGTGCCCGCCACGGTCCGGCCCATGCGAAGGCTCAGCACATCCGAGAGGGTGGAAGCCCTGAACGTGTTGCCGGCATCGAAGGTGTCACGCAGTGATTCCACTGATCGCCAGAAGAAAAAGCGCTCGGAGACATCGTGAAGCCGCTCGCTCATCTTGAGAAAACGTTGATACCCCTCGGCCGAACGCGTGTCGGGGCTGAACGAGCGCAGGGCATCGGTCATGCGATCGGTACCTTCATGAAGATCGAGCACGCTCTGGTCCTCGAAGAAACATCGCCACTGCGGATCGAGCCTGACCAGTTCGAGTTCATCCTCGAGGGTGCAACCGGCCTCGGCAAAGATGCGGGCAAGCACCTTCGGCACTGTCAGGATGGTCGGGCCCATGTCGAAGCGGAAGCCCCCGGTCTCGAGCACCGCCGCCTTGCCACCGACCGAATCGTTGGCCTCGAACAGGACCACCCGGTGCCCGCGCGCGGCGAGCGTACACGCCGCGGCAAGGCCGCCGAGGCCGCCACCGACCACACCCACCGGCCGTAACTCATTCTGCGTGCTCATCACTTGTGCTCCTTCTCTTCGGTGTGTGAAACGCGGCGTTTCTGCCAGCGGCGCAGGGCCGCAGGTAATCGGAAGATGGCCTTCAGCCGCGTCCAACGCCCCCTTCCATGGCCGGCGCTCAGTGCCGTTCGGAAAAGCTCGGCATCGTCGGCGGTCACCGGCTGGAAATGCGGCCTGAAACCGCCGCCGCGGATGGCGATGGCCTTGATCCGTGTCAGGCTCAGCAGCCCCTCGGTCCCGCGTGTGACCCCGAACCCGCTGTGGCCGCGCCCGCCAAAGGGCATCCGCGGGTCTGCGATCGGGGCAATCATGTCATTGATGACCACAGCACCGGCGTTGATCTGTCCCGCCAGCCGTTTTGCGCGAGGTGGGCTGGCGAAAACCGTTGCACCGAGGGCATATGGACAATGGGCCGATGCCGCGAGTGCTGAGGATTCATCCGCCACTGTCACGATCGAGGCGACCGGCGCGAATAGGTCCGTCTTCAGCAACGTCATTTCCGGTTCGGCACCGCTCAAAAGCAGCGGCTGCATCACACCCCCTTCAGGCATGGTGCCGCAGATGATGCGGGCGCCTGCCTCGACCGCCGCGCCCACCAATTCGCGGATTTGCGGCTCCAGCCGCGGGTCGATCGGAACCGGCGATGATTGCTCAAGCTGTGCCTGAAGCTGAGCAGTCAGCGCTGCACTGATCTGCCGCATTGCGAAAATCCGCCGCGGGGCAATGCAGGTGCAGCCACCGTTGATCGTGATCCCGAACGCCAGGGCCCGCGTGGCGAGGTCGAGGTCGGCATCGGCGAGCACGAACGCCGCATCACAACCCGAAAGTTCCATCGTGGCCGGGGTCAACCGCGGGGCCAACTCCTTAAGCACCGCCGCACCCGTCGCCGCCGAGCCGGTCAGAAGTACCTTATCCACTCCGGCGCGGATGGCATCACGACCGGCCTGTGGCGATTCGTCGAGCACGGTGAACAGCCCTTCGGGCAATCCCGCCTCCAGCATCAGGTCATGCAGGATGTTCATCGGACCGGCGCCGCCCGTCCCGGGCTTGACAGCCACCGCATTGCCGGAAGCGAGCGCGGCGATTGCCTCTACCCCCGGAAGAAACAGCGGATAATTCGATGGACCGAGGATCAGCACCACGCCCATTGGTTCGCGGCGTAGTTCGAGCCGGGTCCCCGAGAGCCAAACCGGACGCCCCCCACGCACGCGCCGCGGCCGAAGCGCACGCGGTGCGCGGCGTTCGAGGAACCGGCAGGCCTCGGCAAGCGGCAGCACCTCGGCGCCGAGTGTCTGTGCCGGGTCGCCACGTTGCGGCAGCGTGACCGATTCCGCCAGTGCATCCGCACGCTCGGCGATGAGGTGTCGCAACCCCCGGATCGCGCGCAGCCGCCGCCGCACGGGCACGGCCGCCCATTCCGGCGCGGCGTTGCGCAGTTGCATCAGCGCATGCGACACCGCCGCGAAAGAGGTGCTGGATGCCGCCGATGCGGCAGGCCCGCC